>DATBVZ010000656.1:0-3093 GCA_036515095.1 Cyclobacteriaceae bacterium
ATCCGGTAGCATCCGATCATTCGGGCTATTTTGTCGGAAGAGGTATCAGCATTCACGGACCTTTTGAAAAGATCAATGCTACACCGCTGAAAATAGACGTCAGGGAGTATGTGGATGAGAAACCCATCCCGCATCGGCCTAATTTCTATACGGTTATAGCGGTTGACAAGTCCGGTAACGAAAATCAAAGTATAGTGGCCATGGCCGTGTTGAAAGACTTTGCGCCGCCGGGTACACCCAAAAACCTTGTCGGTGATGTGGATACGCTGGGGGTTGTCTCGCTGGCCTGGGAACTCGGAAGTGAGGAGGATCTTCAGGGTTACCGGGTATACCGCGCGGACCATCCGAAAGCAGAATATATTCAGATCACCAAAGAACCAGTGCCAGGGAATTTCTATATGGATACCATTCCATTGAATACCCTGACCAGGAAGGTATACTACAAAGTAGCCGCATTCGACTTCAACTATAATCCCTCTGAGTTTTCGCATGCGCTCGAACTGAATCGCCCGGACTACGCACCGCCTGTAAAACCGGTGATAAAAGGATATTCCGTATTACAGGATACGATTGAGTTAAATTTTGTGCCCAGTAGCAGTGGCGATGTCGCGAAGCATTTGCTTTTCAGGAAGGAAGGCACGGAGGAATGGCAGCTCGTGGGCGAGGTTGATACTGCGGGGATTTACCGGGATCACGATGTCCAACCGGCCACGACCTATAGTTACGCCCTGGAGGCTATTGACCGGTCCGGCTTGTCCTCCGGCCGGACAAAATCAGTTGTCGTAAACGCTTCGCTGCCCACCCGGCCAGTAGTGAGAAATGTCAACGGGGTATTCGACAACGTGTCTAGAGGATTCCAACTTAGCTGGGAGTATGATCAACCCGGGAAATATAAGTTTGTCGTCTATCGTGGAGAGGAGGGCAGTGAGCTTCATACCTATTCTTCCGTAAGGGGTGAATCCAGAACATTCGTGGATACCAAGTTCTACGGAAACGAGCGGGGTTATGTATACGCGCTCAAGGTCTTGTTCGCTGACGGTACAGAATCATCCTTTAGCGAAAAGGTAACCGTGACATTCAAACAATAGGATGGGGGAACGACACGCATTGACCGGCGAGCCGGAAGAACATACCGAAGAAATCATTAATTATTTCGCCATATCGCTATTTGGACAAAATACGGAGGATGAAGTCCTGTGGGATCTTGCCAGGAATTGCATCTCCAGGCTGGGCTTTGAGGATTGCGTGATTTACCTGGTAGATGAAAGGAGGCGAATGCTTGTTCAAAAAGCAGCCTATGGCCCTAAAAATCCCAAGGATTTCACAATCCATCAGCCCTTGGAAATCGCCGTAGGGAAGGGAATCGTGGGATCCGTTGCTCTTAGCGGAGTGGCGGAGATCATCGGGGATACATCAGAAGATCCGCGGTACATACAGGACGACGCCTTTCGCTATTCTGAAATTTGCGTACCTATTGTACTGGAAGAGAAAGTGATCGGCGTAATCGATTCCGAGAATACAGAACGGAATTTTTTCACCGGGAAGCATTTGAATGCGCTACGTTTGATAGCCTCCCTTTGCGCAAATAAGCTGATACGCGCCCGGGCGGAAACGGAACGAAGGGGACATGAGAAGATGTTGCATCAGGCGCAGCATGAACTCTCCAGGCTCTCATTGAAGGCGCTCCGCGCGCAGATGAACCCCCACTTCATTTTTAATGCCCTTAACGCTATCCAATACTTCATAACGGAGAAGCAATCCACAGAGGCCATGAAATACCTCTCGCTCTTCAGCCGCTTCATCCGTACTACCCTGGAGACATCCGACCAGTTATTCCTGTCCCTGGCAAACGAAATAGAGATACTGGAGACTTATCTGAAACTTGAGCGAATGCGATTCAACCAACGGTTTGATTTTAGTATATCAGTCAATCCGGCGGTGGACATATACAATTCTGAAATTCCCGTCTTGCTTGTTCAGCCATTTGTTGAGCGTGTGTTGACGGAAAGCGTACTGACTCAGAAGGGTGGCGGTACCCTGCACATAGATTTTGATCAGTCCGCAACGCAAATTGCGTGCACGATCAGGAGCAATGGCGCCCCATTAAGTGAACCGGTTACGGATTCGCCTTCGAGTTCGTATCCGGCTGAGTCCTGGTGGGGGATACAGGAACGTATTCAACTGATTGGCCGCCTCTTCAAAGTCTCCATCCAGGTAGAGCGGGTGGGTTCCCGCATTAAGATAAGCATACCGTTGCAGCAGGAAGATAACCCTTCAGCAGCGCACAGGCACCAGCATTAATTGGGCGTTTTGATATTGAATCTTAGCGCTAAAATCCCCATATTCCTGTCGTAACCCCATATGCGCCCCTTGAGCAGGAATTATGCTATATTGTTCGTCTTCCTGACAGGATCCCTCCTTGGCACTGCTCAATCGATGGAGGATAGCCTTACTGCTCTGCTGAACCAGGCTGGGTTGGCAGACACTGCCCGGGTTGATATTCTCAATAAACTTGCGTGGCAGTTAAAACACCAGACACCCGGGCGGTCCTTACAGTATGCAAAGGATGCGCTCGCCATTGCGCAGGCAGTTGAATACAAGCGAGGTGAAGGTGAGTCATACAACCAGGTTGGTATTAACTATACCATCATGGGAGACTATGCGAAAGGGCTGGAAAATTTTTTGAATGCTCTTCCGGTTCTGGAGGCCGCCGGGGAAAAAGCGCTGACGGCAAATACACTAAACAATATCGGTAACTCCTATCAGCTTCGTGGGAATGCTGACCAGGCCCGGATATTCTTTGGGAAGGCCTTGCGGATCAGAACAGAACTCATGGACACTACTTCTCTGTACGCTTCTTACAACAGCCTGGCGATCCTGCACAAAGATCAGCTTCAGTTCGACAGTGCTTTGTTGTATTTCAGGAAGTATTTGAATAATGCCGAATACCAGGGAGATTCCCGAAAGATAAGCGTCGCATCGAATAATCTGGGGTTGGTACTTCGTAATCAGGGCAGGTACGACAGTGCCTTGATCTTCTTTAATCAGGCGCTCGATATTAAAAAAGAAATTAACGATGAGCAGGGAATTGCC
>DATBVZ010000657.1:0-6752 GCA_036515095.1 Cyclobacteriaceae bacterium
GTGCAGGACAATTTACGTGATGAGCCGTCACGAGGGACTTAAATACCAGGAAATCGCCTCAGCTTTGAATCTCTCGCTGAAAACGGTTGAAAACCAAATGGGAATTGCGCTTCAGAAATTACGGGAGGAACTGAAGCCATATGTCATGCGTGGACTCGCAATCGGGCTCGTTGCGTTGCTTTCGGCCCTGTTGCAATAGCCTGGAAAATATTCTGGCATTGGATTGGGGGTATTACGGGGGTCAGGGGTTATGAGGAATAAATAGACATTTGATCGATTAGCCATGAAGAAAGTTATTTTTTTGATTTTCGCCGGAATTACCCTCCTGATGAGTTCGTGCTCACAGTATACTTGTCCTGCTTACGCAGGGAAGGATATGAAGAAAGACGGACTGGTTGTCCGGCAATCAGCAACGAAAATTTCGGGTGATTTGCGATGAGCGACGACCAGATCAGGATATTGCTTGCTGCTTACCTTTCCGGAAATATCGCCGAGAAGGACAGGGAGGATATCGAGTCATGGATTCAGGCATCTGATGCAAACCGGCTTGTCGCTGACGAGGCGCGCAGGATCTGGGAACACTCCTCCGCAAAATTAACAATTGAAGATCCGGCGACAGAGAAGGAATGGGAAAGGCTTTGGTCCAGGATAAGCAATGACAGCGGGAAGGGAAGAGCAATAAGTCTCTTTAGCAACCGGTATTTGAAATTCGCGGCTGCTATCGCCCTGATCGTTGTGGTTTACTGGGCAGTGAGGCCTCAGGAAGACGGAGCCTCGGATTATGCAGGCGAGGAAGCAGGGTTGCGTGAGGAAAACCTTTCCATGGAAGGAGAAGGGAAGCTCCCGGCAGTCGACCCGCCGGCGCATGATCAGACGGCCTCCGGGGAAGAAGCGAAAGGACCGGCCAAGGGAAGAGGTGAACGGCCGACCGGAAGCGATAAAATTGTTGCATCGGAATCAAAAGTGGAAACGCTCTACCTTCCTGATAGTACCCGTGTCTGGCTGAATGTCAATAGCACATTGTCGCATTCGGCCGGATTTGGTCACGAAGTACGTGAAGTCGTATTGACGGGGCAGGCATATTTTGAAGTAACGCCCGATGCAAATAGTGAATTTATCGTCCGGGGAAAGGGTGTGACTGTACGAGTGGTGGGTACGGCCTTTGACATGGAGGCTTATGACAGTACCGTTACCATTACCGTTGCAGAAGGAAAAGTCGCCGTGTTCGAAGAAGGCAGCGCATCCAAAAATCTTCTGTCACCCGGCGAAAAAGCTGTCCGGGTCAAGTCGGCAGGACTGGTTAAGTCGAAGAACACCAATCCTCGTTTCGACGCATGGCGCACGACAGGCACCAAAATTGCCGTACCTGAGAGGGCCGGCACAGAATCATCGCTTGTGGTTGAATATTCGTGGAAAAAGAATGATTTCAATCAGTCGGTTATTACCGGCACGTTGCGTAACGAGACAGGCAATAAAACCTACAAGAACATAACCCTGAAAATAACATCGGTGAAATCCAACGGACGGGAAGTGACCAGCCAGGTGACCGTATACGAAACTGTTTTGCCTGGGGACAGCACAGAATACCGGACGACGCTGATGGATATGTTTACCAACACAGAGGACCTCAGGGTCGAAGTAGAAAAAGCAGAGATTATAACCACTCCCATACGCTAACCCTGCTGTATGGAATACCACTTTGCCGTCAACCGGAACTTCTATTCCGGATCGGAAGGCTTACATCCAGGCCTTAAGGGAGTATTCCGTTAGCAGGTTAATCTTGAATAGCAAAAGTATGAGGATTGGTAAGAACGATATTGTATTGCTTCCTGACGGTAGTATAGGGAAGGTCCTGGACCGGCTGATGGCGGATAATATGATCGTCTACAAAATACAAAAGGGCGAGGAAGTTTATTATTTTGACGAGAACAAGGTCACGCTGAAGAAAAGGCATGTGTTGAACACCTTGTTGAATCTGTTCAGCCGCTGATCCAAGAGCAGCAAACTGACCGGAAAGGATTTCCGGTTCCACTTGTGCCGTCACTCTGCTGTCAGCTTGACCTCCACGGGCTTTTCCTTCCCCAGCGTCTTTATGTGAAGGACACCTTCAGCCTTTTTCCCAGCGGATACCGTATACGTTACCTTCAGGGTAAGGCTGTTCCCGGGCTGGATCACATAGGGCAGCGTATAGGGAAGGTCGACCGAAAAATCACTGCCTCCGGTTATGCTCGCATAGTTAACAAGCAATCCCTGGTTGCCTCCTGTATTCGTGACCGTAAAGCCGGCGGTTTGTTTGCTGCTACCGTCTTTCCTGAACGTGTATTCCGCCTGGGAAACGCCAAGCGACCCTTTCTTCACCGGTTCGGCAAAATTTTCCGGCAACGCTCCGTACATTTCCTGTGAACTGAGCTCAGGGGAACCGCCGCGGTTACCACAGCCGGCAGCTATAAACAGGGTGTTATTGGTGAGGATTGCCTGCGTGCCGTGTCTTCCCTGAATCAGCTTCGGCAGCGCAGACCAGGTATGGTTAGCTGTGTTCAGTACTTCGGCCTCGCTGTGCGCAGGTACCTGGCTTCCACTTTCACCGCCGATAATGATGAGATCCTTTCCCGAAACCACTGCCGTGCATCCCGCCCGTTGCGTAGGAATGTCACCCTGGGGTGAGGGGAGGGTAGACCATTTTCCGGAAACGAAATCATAAACGTCTACCGGGCCGATCGTGGCTTCAAAGCCGCTGCCTTTCCCCGAATGGCGACCGCCTGCAGCATACAATTTTCCCTCTATCACAGCGGCCTGGAAGTGGTCTCTGGCACGCGGGGCATCGGGCAAAACGTTCCAGGAGTTTGTTGCCGGATCAAATTCATCGAGCCAGGGTACCCATCCCGAAGTATGTCCGTTCACAATGCCGCACACGAGGTATATCTTGTCGTTGTACAGCGCAACACCCGCAGCGCCGCGTTGACGGTGCGATGGAATTTTCGGACCGATAGCCCACTGATCAATTGCAGGATCGTATATGAGAATGTTGGGGATGGGTGTTTCGAATGGCCATGGTCCGTTGAAAGCACCCACGACATAAAGCAATCCCTTGTATGCAAGGGCCTGGAAGTGGTGCATCTCAAAGGGTGGTTGCGCCCCCTTCGTCCACTTCCGGGTAACGGGGTCAAAAATCTCCACGGGTTTTAATCCCCTTCCGCCTACCAGGTAGAATTTGTCGCCCACCTGAACATAGGCGTTTTCAGAACGTTGCAACGGCGAATTCCCGGCGGTAACATCCTGCCAGGATTTGTCCTGGGAGTACAACAAGGATACCACCGGGGTAAGCATTAGAATAAGGGTCGTTCTCAGGGTGCCCATTGCCAAATTGAAATGATACCAAATATATAGGGAATGTGCAGCCCTTTCATGGAATTACCCGGAGAGCGCTGAAAATTTTGATGGGAGGTTGCGATGAGTGAAGGTCATGTAGCTGTTTGCAGACAATTTGCCTGCAAATGGTATTTTTTGTAAATAGCAAACCGCACCACCCCTAACCTGCAAGGTGAAGAAGATACTGGCCATACTTGTGTTAGTTGTTTTCCTTTTCAATACTGGCGGGTATTATATATTCTTTTGGGGACTTCATTATACCGCAAGCGCGCGTCTCTCTGATAAGCTGGACAAAGGAAATTACTCCGGCGATGAGACGTATGAGTTCAAAATTCCCCTCAGCATTCCTTATCCGATCTATGATAACGGGTTTGACCGCGCCCATGGCGAACTCGAATTCGGAGGCGAATTCTACACGCTGGTAAAGCAGAAGCTGGCAAATGACACATTATATATAGTGTGTATAAAGAACCATAAGAAGGAACAGCTGGCAAAGGCTTTTGCGGAATACGCCGATGCCTCCAATGACACCGGCAAGTCGGCGAACAAAGCTGGAAATGAATTGCTGAGCAAATTGATCAAGGATTTTAACGGAACCAGCATGCCCGGAGTAATACACGGGGAAGGCTGGAGCCGAAATCTTTGTTTTTCCGGCCGGATCCTGGCCACTATCGAAATGGCGGACGATATCCTTTCTCCGCCACCCAATCCTATCGTTTAGATAATCCTGCTTATTTCAGGCCCATTCTCCGGCTTGTCATGACGGGGATCCTTTCATCCATTCCGGGTTAAATGTTCAGCATCTGAAGGCATCATGCTGTTCAGTACTGTCCGTCCGGAAGGTTGGGATGTTGTATTTTCTTATTTCGCATTTCAAATTGTATCACATGAAAAATTCTATCAAAATCAGCTTATATGCTGTTGCCTTCCTCATCAGTGAGGAACAGCTGTGGGCACAAACGCCCACGGATGCTGTGATGATGAAGCAGCGCCAATCGTGTTTCGCCCTGATTTATGATCACGGTAGCTTTGATGAATATTGGGAAGGGACCGACCTCCGGACGAACGCGACGATCGCGACGGTGACAAGGACGACGATACTTCCTATGATCGCCATCGGCATCACGAACAAAATTAACCTGATCGTCTCAGCGCCGTATGTGAAGACCAAATCCAGCGAGCCTAATGGTGGCAAGTTTCAGGGTGCAAAGGGTTTTCAGGACCTGGGTCTTGTGTTGAAGTATGAATTCCTCAGGAAAGAACTTGGAAACGGCAAGTTATCACTTGTGGGTGCAGCGGGTTTTTCAACCCCGATGACGAATTACCTGTCTGACTACCTCCCATACAGTCTTGGATTTGGAGCCCCTGAAGTGAGCGGCAGGGGAATAGTTCAATATGAGTTGGACAATGGCGTCTATTTTCGCGGGTCGCTGGCCTACCTGTGGCGCGGTGAAACGGAGGCGGAAAGAGATTACTACTACAATAACGGCAGTTATTATACCGCGTGGATGGATGTCCCGAATGCCTGGAACTACAACGTAGTTGCCGGGAAATGGTTCTTCGATCATTCTTTCCATGTCGAAGGGGTCTATATAGGCCAGCGCGCAATGAGCGGTGACGATATCCGGAAGTACAACGCCGCACAACCAACCAATAAAGTTGAAATAGATCAGGTTTCCGTTAACGCACAATACTTCTTCAAGAACATCAAGGGCCTTGGCGTATTGGCTTATTACGCTCAAATGATCAACGGAAGAAACATGGCTAAGTTCACAAACTTCGGGGGTGGTATCACCTACCAATTCAAAATCTAAACCTGCTTATGACAGTAATTATGAAAAATAAATTTACCATATCGTTTGTCGGGTCTTGCTTGTGCCTCTGGTTCGTGTCTTCCTGCGACAGGGAGTTGCCGGTCAATGTCAGCTACACGCACTATCCGTTTGCATCATTGGACGAAGACGGTGGCACATGGACCCCGGTGTTATTATCGGATCCTGATCAGATCACAATCCCCGTACCGGATGACGTCAACTCCGCAGGATATCAGGCTGAACTGGCTGATCTGAAGGACGCGCAGTCAAGCCTTAGTTCAAACGAGCGGAATGCTGTTGAATACTGGACGAACAATCCGTCATTGCGATGGATGGAGATCGCCATGGAACTCGTGGCAAAGTACAACCTCATTCCGGGTCCTAACCCGGATGGAACGTATACGCTCCCCAGTCCGGCCAATCCTGCGGGTCCTCCTCCGTTTCCATTTGCCCACCCCGCCTATTCAAGTCGTGCTTATGCGTATATGAGCGTAGCGCAATTCGATGGACTTATCGCCGCCTGGCACTACAAGTACCTTTACGGCCGCGATGCTCCCGCAAAAGTTGATGCGTCGATTGATGCGGCCTATTCCGACAACGACCTGCCTTCCTATCCTTCTGAAGGTGCGGTGATTGCAGCCGTATCCAGGGACATCCTGTCGGCCATGTTTCCATTGGAAAAGGATTACCTGGCATCCAGGGCAGAAGAACACCTCTCCAGTCTGATCTGGGCGGGTCAGCATGTCGGGAGCGACATTGCAGCCGGCGAACACATCGGCGTTGAAGTTGCAAAAGTGGCATTGGCCAGAGCGGCAACCGATGGCATGAGCAAGGCGCAGACGCCTAAGCCGGTATCAGACTCGATCAAGAATTCGGCAATCGAACGATTTGGCTGGTCCTGGGAAAACCAGGAGATACCTCAAAGGCCGGTAGGTCTTGCGCCGTTCTATGGCAAGGTGAAGATGTGGAATGTTCCTGATGTTGAAGACGTCAGGCCGGGTCCTCCGCCTGAGCTCAGCTCAGCGGAATACCTGGCCGACGTGGAGGAGTTGATCCGGATCCAGGACAACATGACGGAAGAAATGAGGCGGATAGCAAACTACTGGCAGGATGGACTTGGGACATACACACCCCCCGGCCATTGGAATGCCATCTCCCTTGACTACATCATCAAATACAAAATGAACCCCTTGCGCACCGCCCGGACTCTGGCGTATATGAACATGGCTATCCAGGATGCGGGAATCAGTTGCTGGGATGCTAAATATTATTACCACTACCCGCGGCCGATCCAGACGATCGGGAGCTTCAGGACGATCGCCGGTACGCCAAACTTTCCCAGCTATACCTCCGGGCACAGTACATTTTCAGCGGCAGCCGCGGAGGTCCTGAGCTACGTGTTCCCGCAGGAAGGAGAAATATTCAGAGATTGGTCTGAGGAAGCTGCCATTTCGAGAGTGTATGGAGGCATCCACTGGACGTTTGATTGTGTGGTTGGGCTTGTACAGGGCAAGGATGCTGCTTCGTACACCCTTGAGGTCATGCAGCAAGACGGGGCCGACTAATCCT
>DATBVZ010000658.1:0-5742 GCA_036515095.1 Cyclobacteriaceae bacterium
TCACTTCTTAGACGTTTTGGTCAACAATTTATATCCAGGTTAGATTCGGCGCTTGGTCAGGAAATAGAACCCATTCAACCTGTTGTGTCTCTTGAACCCTACCGGGAAAGATTGCCCTCGCTTGAACCGATCATCACGTCAACAGGTGTTGAGATCGCTTTAAAGCATTTGCTGGAAACACTATGTGGCAGATTACAACAGGAACAGAAGGGACTCCGTCAGGCAGGGTTTAGATGTTATCGTGTGGATGGACAAATAACTGAGATTGATATATGCACCAGCCGGCCGTCACATAACGTCCGGCATCTTTTCAGGTTGTTTGAGATCAAACTGCCGACGATTGAGCCTGCATTGGGTATTGAACTATTCATCCTTGAAGCGCCAAAAGTAGAGGATCACCTTCCCTGCCAGGAAAAGATGTGGGAAGGATCGGCTGGGCTTCAAGACATGAGGTTATCCGAACTCATCGACCGCCTCGCTATTAAAGTCGGTTCAAATGCCGTTAGCCGGTATTTACCTGATGAACACTATTGGCCGGAACGATCATTCAGGAAAGCTTCATCACTTCAGGAAAATCCAACCACTGTTTGGCGAGTGGACAAACCAAGACCGCTCCAGCTTTTGCCTACTCCTGAACGCATAGAAGTGAGTGCACCTATACCGGATTATCCGCCTATGCTGTTCCGGTACAAGGGCAAGGTACACAACATTGTAAAGGCCGATGGGCCGGAACGGATCGAACAGGAATGGTGGCTTCAGCACGGACAGCACCGCGACTATTACTGCGTGGAGGATGAAGAAGGCCACCGGTACTGGCTTTTCAGGTTGGGACATTATGATGACAAGACCTATCAATGGTTTTTGCATGGATTCTTTGCTTAATTATAGTGAACTGCAAGTCACGACCAACTTCAGCTTTCTCCGTGGTGCATCACACCCGGAAGAAATGATTAACCAGGCAGCCGCCTATGGCTATTCCGCCATTGCTATTACAGACCGGAATACATTTGCCGGTATTGTCCGCGGTCATGTGGCAGCAAAGAAATCCAAAATAAAGTACATTCCAGCCTGCCGTCTTGATCTCCTCGATGGCCCGAATTTACTGGCATTTCCAACGGACATCCATGCTTATTCACGACTTTCCAATTTGCTGACAGTTGGAAATCTTCGAACCGAGAAAGGACAATGCCATTTATATAAAGCTGACGTTTTCGGGCATGCAAAGGGTTCAAGGTTCATTGCTATTCCGCCAACCACATTAAATGAGGTATTCGACATTGATGATTCGTTCAAGAAAGCATTGCCCGAATACCGGGAAGCATTCGGAGAGCACTTATATACAGGAGCATCGCGCACGTACAATGGAGATGACGCCAAACAGTCGCATCGCATTTTCCAACTATGTAAGCAACTCAAAATCTCAATGGTTGCAACCAATGATGTTCACTATCATCATCCCTCGCGAAGGGAATTACAGGATGTTGTTACGTGCGTACGTGAAAAATGTACGATACACAATGCGGGTTTCCGATTGTATCCCAACGCGGAAAGGCATTTGAAACCGGTAGATGAAATGATCCGGCTTTTTCGGCAGTACCCCGACGCGATCCGACAAACACAAGTGATCACTGATGCCTGCATGTTTTCGCTTGATCAATTGAAATACAAGTACCCGAAGGAGATCACCAGTGACGGCCGCACACCACAGGAGGAACTTGTGTTTCTTACCTGGCAGGGAGCCAGGCAAATATTTGGAGACAGGATTCCAAACAAAGTTAAGGCAAACATTGAGTATGAACTGAAATTCATTGAAGAAGTAAACTATGCCGAATACTTTCTCACTGTTTATGACATCGTCCGTTATGCCCGCGAAAAACAAATTCTTTGTCAGGGACGAGGATCGGCAGCCAACTCAACGATCTGTTATTGCCTGGGCATTACTTCGGTTGACCCTTCAAAGTTTGATCTGCTCTTTGAAAGGTTCATTTCTTCAGCCCGCAACGAACCACCGGATATTGATGTCGACTTTGAGCATGAAAGGCGGGAAGAAGTAATGCAGTACATCTACGATAAGTATGGGCGTGATCGTGCGGCCGTAGTGGCCACCGTTACACAACAGCATCATAAAGGAGCAATTCGCGATGTCGGTAAGGCAATGGGACTTTCGGTTGACACGATCAACCGCTTGTCGGGTTTGATCTGGGACTTCAAAGATGAAGGTTTTGACCGAAGCCGGATCGTCAGCCAGGGTGTCAATCCCGATGATCGCACAATCAGAAAAGTATTACAACTTACAGAGCAGTTCATGGGATTTCCCCGGCAACTTGGTCAGCACACGGGAGGCTTTGTTATTACCGATGGGAAGCTTTCGGATCTCTGTCCTATACTCAACGCACGCATGGAAGACCGTACTAACATTGAGTGGAACAAGGACGATATTGACGCGCTTGGCTTTTTGAAAATCGATGTCCTGGCATTGGGGATGCTTACCTGCATTCGCAAAGCGTTCGACCTGGTAAAGAAACACTATGATCTTGACCTGACGTTGGCTAACATCCCACCCGATGATCCTGCCGTGTCTGAAATGATTAGTCATGCGGATACGATCGGTGTGTTTCAGATCGAAAGCCGCGCCCAGATGTCCATGTTGCCGCGACTTAGGCCAAAATGTTTTTATGACCTGGTAATAGAAGTTGCCATTGTGCGGCCGGGTCCCATACAAGGTGATATGGTCCATCCTTATTTAAGGAGACGTAACGGTGAAGAGCCCGTTGAATATCCGTCTAAGGAATTGGAAGGAATTTTAGGCCGCACGTTGGGGGTTCCCTTGTTTCAGGAACAGGCTATGAAGATCGCCATTGTTGCTGCAGGTTTCACCCCGTCAGAAGCTGACCAGTTGCGCAGAAGCATGGCCACCTTCAAAGTGAACGGATTGATCTCCCATTTCGAAGATAAGCTCATCAATGGGATGACCTCAAAGGGTTACAGCAGGGAATATGCCCAGCGCGTGTTTAGGCAGTTGGAGGGCTTTGGAAGTTATGGGTTTCCGGAAAGTCACGCGGTCAGCTTTGCTCTCCTGGTATATGTTTCATCGTGGCTCAAAAATTATTACCCCGATGTGTTTGCTTGTGCCCTGCTAAACAGTATGCCTATGGGGTTTTATCAACCGGCGCAGATCGTGATCGATGCGCGTAAACATGGGGTAGAAGTTAGGCCGGTAGATGTGAACTATTCGGATTGGGATAATAAGTTGGAGGAACCCCGTCCCGATAGCTATAGGGAGCTATCGGGAGGAAAATATTGGGCAATCCGTTTAGGGTTTCGTCAGGTAAATAGCATGCGGAAAGATGATATTGAACTATTATTGGGGTTGCGAAGGGATTTCTTTAAGTCGGTACATGATCTTCGTGAGGCAGGATTATCAGAAGCTGCACTGGAAAAGTTAGCGGAGGCGGATGCATTCCTGTCTATGAACATGGACAGGCGGGATGCGTTGTGGAAAACTTCAACAAAAGATCATCAAAGGGAATCGATATTTTCAGATCAGCATTCCGGTGATTCAGCAGAGGAAGCAGTCAAGCTTCCTCAAATGAGTTTGGCAGAGCATGTAGTTCATGACTATAGTTCCATGTCTCTTTCTTTGAAAGCCCACCCTGTAAGTTTTTTGAGACAGCAACTTGATCAGCTCCGTATCATTACCACGGCGTCCCTGAAAAATGCAGGGGAGGGCGAAGTCGTAAAAGTCGCCGGGCTCATTTTGGTCAGGCAAAGACCCGGGACTGCCAGTGGCATTTGCTTTATTACCATTGAAGATGAAACCGGGACGGCAAACCTGGTAGTGTTTCGCCAACTGTTCGACAAATATCGAAAGGAGATCATTCAGTCAAGATTGTTGATGGTTGAAGGGAAACTACAACGCGAAGGTGAGGTGATCCATGTAATTGTCAGGCGTTGTTTCAATATCTCCAAATTGTTGCAACGGCTCGTGCCGTTTGAGAATGACGAATATGCTGTGGGTAACCTGGCGCGATCAGACGAAACAAGTTCAAGAGGACCAGATACGCGTGACAAGTCGCAGAAAGCATCTTTTCAAACCACGATCTTCCCGGAAGGAAGAAATTTTAGGTGAACTATTTCAACTCCAACTCGGCAATGATTTCCTGGCCGGCTGCATTGGCCAGGTCTTCGATCCCGATCTTTTCTCCACTTATGGAATTCTTGAATGCTTCCAGTGCTTTCTTCTTATTACCCGTTAACAAATATTGATTGGCTTCCTGCAAGGCCAATTGGTAATTCATGGGGTCTAAAACTTGCGGAACATTCGTGACGATATTGCGGGTAGTTAGAAGTTTTGAGATTGTATACGCCCGCATAGCAGGGTCTTGGGAAGGCTGGCACAGTTCGAGGACATCCTTTTGACTTAGGTCTCCATTGAGCCAGGTTTGTTCATCCTCTTTTGCAATCAACACAGGCATTCGTTTCTTATTGTTATGAACATATTCCAGAATGCTGTTGGCACGTGTAGTCAGTACGGTATAACTGTAATAGTATTCGCCTGTCTCTTTGTCTTTCCATCGACTGTACAATCCGGCCATTGACCGGATATGTTGATCCCGAAATGTTATGTAATAGGGAATCTTCACAGTGCCTTTTTCATCGAGCCAGCGCCATTCGAAAAAGCCGCTGACCGGGATCAGGCAACGTTGCGCATTTTTTGCGGCATCACGGAAAGAAGGCTTTTCATACATCTCTTCCGAAATGCAATTCAGCGTTTGAGAACGAAGCACCATAGCTTTTTCCTTATCTCCCATATAATAAGGAATAAGACCCCACCGGAACATTTTCAATTTGTCAGGCTCACCGGCTGTGAGGATAGGTGTAGGAAGGTAGTCAAATCCGTTCTCATGATAACGGTAGATGCCATTGTCATGAAGGCCACTTAGAGTTTTAAGGTGCCACTTCAATTCGGATAGTTCCTGTTTATTATAATGCACTGGCAGCGAGTTTTTCTGGGAATACGCAACAAGGATGTTGTGAATTTCGTCCGGGGAATTCAATGAAAGCGAACCCAGTTTTTCATCTTTCCGCATCAGTGTGGAAAACCGTTCCTTGATGATGTCGAGTTCTTCGCTGATATACTGAAAGGATGCAGCATAGTGATCCAGTAATTCCTGCTGTTTTTGAGCTAAAGATTTATGAAAGCACATAGGATGATGTTTCGTACGCTGGTTCAAGTTAAAGAACGGGATGCAGTGCGGAAACGGTTATCTGGAATTTTCATCATTTAACGTTTAACTGTTTCGGCACCGCACCCCTGAAACTCAAAGTCAGTCCGATGATAATCCGTTCAAAGCACTTGCCGAAATTCCGAGGTGATTAAAAACTCCGCAGATTCGGCGTTTCGGCAAAAGCTTTTCAGACTGGAGCGAATAATAAACACCAGATTGACACCCTTGACAAGGAACCCGCAACAGGCTCAATTGGCGGCTTGTCGGAAGCACTGGTCGGGTGGGTTCACTGATATATAAAAGAATATTGAGGAGGAATCTGCCGCTAATTTAGACCTCCACCCAAATCCGTTCGGCCACTTGGTGAGTAAGCAGTATTTCCTTTTTCGACTTGTGCTGCAGCGTAATCGAGCCATCGAACATCTCCCGCTTCTTAATGGTCACGGCATCCCCGATCTGCAAGCCTTTTGCGTTGAGGTGGTCAAGGAATGATTTTTCATCTTCTGTAACTGCA
>DATBVZ010000659.1:0-5577 GCA_036515095.1 Cyclobacteriaceae bacterium
TACAACGGGATTACGAACTAACACAAAAGGCAGTTTGCTTACGGTCCGGCTAGGCCGAATTGGCGATCAGGTCCAGCGCATATCCTTGTATGCGCCGGCCTGACTCAGCCGCGCGAGGATCAACCATTCAGTAGTCCTTTGCTCATGGAACAACCCTGGTACGTCCTCTGGTATCAGATCTGCGAGTGCATGGCGGGGGGTACCAGCACGGTGAGGGAGGAGGGATTGATCCGGATAGAAAATGCATCACTTGCGCCGCACGGCTCTCCGTCAATGTGATACTCCACCGGCCGGTTCAGGCTCATGGCAAGCGCGTCGGTTTCGATGACTTCGCACCAACCTGAACGGGTGATGTCTCCCTTAAACAAGGCATAGGCCGCGTCAAGCCTGGAGAGTGGTATCTTTCTGATCACGTTCACATTGATTTTGCCATCGCAAACCGATCCGTGCGGAACTACACGAGCATTGTTACCATACTGAGATGAATTCGCTATCGCGATAATAAACGCACTTCGGTGACGAAGTTCCGTGCCGGCGAGGGTCAGCGTTGATTCAAATTCCCGGAAACGAGTATACTCCCTCAAGGCAATACGGGCATATTCCCAAAGACCCCGCTTGCTGTTGCGTCCAAAGAGGTTGGCCACGTGCCCGTCGAAACCAATTCCAGAGACGTTTACCGAAACCCGGCCGTTTATTGTAAACGTATCTATTTTTATCGGCTCGCTGCTGAATACAGCCTCGACGGCCCGCGCCTTGTCGAGCGGGATTCCCAGATGCCGTGCCAGACCGTTGCCGGAACCACCGGGAACAATACCCAGCGGCATGTGGGATCCGATCAGGCCGCAGGCCACTTCGTTTACCGTTCCGTCACCGCCCACCGCCACCACAGCGGTGTATTTTTCCTGAAGTCCTTCACGCGCCAGTTCGGTGGCATGCCGCGCGGATTGGGTATACTTTATGGCACAGGTTGCCGCGTTACGGAAAGCTGCCTGCTGAATGACCGCTTCCAACCGTTGGTAAGATCCGGTTCCTGAACGCTTGTTGGCTATGAATAAGACTTTCTGACTCGTGTTCACCGCCGCTGCATTTATCATTAGTATGAAACGGTACCCAAGCGGTGCCTTTTCTGTCGCCTGCTTTCAGCCAAAGGAAAAAGTAAGCCGGCAGGGTCTGCGTGTCAGCTTTTCAGCGTTATCTTGCTTTCTATGTATTTGACTGCCTCACCAAAGGTCTGCAATTTCTCCGCATCATCATCGGGAATGCGTATGTCAAAGGTTTGCTCGAACTCCATGACAATCTCCGCATAATCCAAAGAATCGATACCAAGGTCTTTTACAAAATTTGCATCGGGAGTGATTTCTGATTCGGCGATGCCTAGTTTATCTACCAAAATCTGAGCAACCTGCTTTGGAATATCGGGCATATAGGGTTAGTGTTTCGTAAATGTATTAAATGGTTTTTAGCCATCCAAACGACCCGATTGAGCCCTGGTGCAGTTAAAAACGCAGAAAGAATTCAGTGCCTTTACCCGCTTCCGACTTTACGTTGAGCGTTCCCTGGTGCTGGCGCATGATCTGGCGTGAGAGGCTTAAGCCGATGCCCGAACCCGACTTTTTTGTAGTGAAGAAAGGTATGAATATCTTATCGATCGCGTCCGGGTCGATGCCTGTACCGTTGTCCTTTACAAGTATAACGGGTCGCGACTTCTCACTTACAAATGCCCGGAGCGTTATCTTTCTATCGTTTTGTTCATCGAACGACTGGATTGCATTTTTCACGAGGTTGATCAGAACCTGTTCGATCATACCTTTGTCAGCAAGGATCGTGAGGTCCTCCGGATAAACATCGATGGCCAGCTGAATTCCCTTCTCGGTCAGCTCCATCTTGTGCAGCATCCATATTTCCTCCAGGAGTGCCCTGGTCATTATAACCGTGGGTTTGGGCTTGGGTATGTTGGTCAGGCTCCTGAATTCTTTTACAAAACGGATAAGGCCTTCGCTTCGCTTGCTTATGGTCTGAAGGGACAAGTGGATGTCTTTCAGTTCTTCCGGACTCAGGACGGGCGTCTTTTCGTCAAAGTGGTGCTTCAACTCGGATTCTATGGTGCCCGCCAGCGAGGAGATGGGCGTAACCGAATTCATTATTTCGTGCGTGAGAACCCGGACCAGGTTTTGCCATGCCTCCATCTCCTTTTCTTCGAGCTCACTCTGAATATTCTGAATGGATACAAGCTTGACATTCTCGCCTTTTAGCGTAAGCTCAATAGCATAGACAGACAACTGAACTATGTCGTCGCGAATCTTTAGCCGTAAGAGTTCCCTGCCACCGGTCTTCAACCGCCGGATGACCGTCACCAGCGCTTCGCTCACTTCCTTCAGGTCCTCTATGGTGCTGATCTTGCTGGTCTTAAGCAGCCTGCGGGCGGCGCCGTTGAATATTTCAATGGCGCCGTCCTCCTTAAAGACAATCAGGCCGATGCCGACATGCATGACGATGTTCCGGAAGAACAGGAATTCGGAATCGCGTTCCTGGCGGGAGCTTCGAAGCCGTGACATGATTTCATTGAGTTCGCGATGGAACTGTTGTACATCCGGATCATCACTATTCGACCGGAACGAGTAGGTGAGATCGTCAAATTCGACTGAATTAAGCAGGCTGGTAAGGTTTTTCTGCGGCCGATCGAGCATTTCGGTAAGGAGTTTTACCTGGTAGGCGGCGATCAGCAGGAACACCAGGGCCGGAGCGAGTTCATTCCGGTCAAGGGCAAAGTAGCCGAAAGCCAGTACAGACCCTGTCAGGAAAGCTACCCGCCTGACGATAGGCGAGCGCCAGTTAAAGTCCATACTTTTCCATTCGTCGATAAAGCGATGCGCGGGTTAATCCAAGTTCGTCGGCAGCCTTGGATATATTTCCGTTGTGCAGTTGAAGCGCCTTGGCTATGGCCGTCTTTTCCACTTCGTCAAGATTCAGCGTATCGTTTGAGTTGGATAGGGATGACAAGGTGCGCCCGTATAGAAAGTCGCTTTCCTGAAGGGTGTCGGAATCCGTCATAATGACCGCGCGTTCGATGGCATGCTGAAGCTCGCGAATATTACCCGGCCAGGCATAACGCTTCAGTCTGCTCATGGCCGCTTCTGAAATTTGCATGACCGCCTTGTGGTACTTGCGGGCGTAGTAGGAGAGGAAATGCCGGGCTAGTAAAGGAATATCCTCCACGCGCTCACACAGCGGTGGCACGCGGATTTCAACCGTGTTGATACGGTACAACAGGTCTTGCCGGAAACTGCCTTCCTGGACCATTTCATGAAGCGGCATGTTCGTCGCGCAAATCAGCCGGATGTCGACGGACTGCGCCTGATTTGAACCAACCCGGGTAACCTGCCGGGACTGGAGGGCACTCAGCAGTTTGCTCTGCAGGCTCATGCTCAGATTGCCGATCTCATCCAGGAACAGCGTTCCCTTATTGGCCAGCTCAAAGCGGCCGGGACGGTCTTCGCGGGCGTCCGTAAAGGCACCCTTCTTATGACCGAAGAGTTCACTCTCAAACAGGGTCTCCGTGATAGCGCCCATATCCACCGAAACAAAACTTTCAGTTTTCCGGAGCGACCGCTGATGAATAGCGCGGGCTATCAATTCCTTTCCCGTTCCGTTCTCGCCCAGGATCAACACATTGGCATCCGTTCGGGCTACCTTGTCGATGAGGCCGAAAACGTCCCTGATAGGCTGGCTTTCTCCGATGATGTCACCGAAGGGACGGCTGATCTGTTCTTCCAGCATTTCTTTCGCTTTCTTGAGCTTGTCAACCTCGTTGTATGATTTTCGGAGTTTGATGGCAGTTGCGATGGTCGCCACAAGTTTTTCATTTTGCCAGGGTTTGAGGATGAAGTCTGTTGCACCTTGTTTGAGTGCCCTCACCGCCATTTCTACATCTCCAAATGCCGTAATCAGGATGACTACCGCCTGCCGATCGCGGTCCAGGATTTGCTCAAGCCAGTGAAATCCTTCCTTGCCGCTCGTAATATCCTTGCTGAAGTTCATGTCCAGCAGAATTACATCATACGTGTCATTGTTTAACAGGAAGGGTATTTTGTTTGGATTCTTCTCAATAATTACGTGATGGTTCTGTTTCTTCAGGAGCATCTTTGCAGCAAGGAGTACATCCTCATCATCATCTATCATAAGGATCTTACCGCCTTCAGAATTCACGCTTTGCAGGTTTAGTGAACAAGAGATCTTGAAAATTCTGTGCCAACCCCAAAAGGGGGCTTTACGCGTCACAATATCGGACCATGTGTCCTGTGATGAACAAAGATGTTCAAAAATGAACAGTAATCAACGCCCGTGAAGAAGTTTTCAGGGGCTGTAAGAAAAAAAGGCCAAGCCCGAACTATCCGGACTTAGGACCAGGCAACGGCCATCTCCCAAAGCTAACTCCAGGCAGGGGTGATCCGTTAATTCGATACGGCTCTGCAGTGTGAAGAGGTCGGTAAAGTGGATCTTACCGTCTTTACAATAGTATAACTCCTGACCAAGAAAATTGAACGACTGCAGGCCTGCTACTGCAAGAGTCCGCAGTTTCATCCCCAGCCGGTTGAAGATGGTGATCCCCGTACGGCCATCAAGCAAAAAAAGAAATCCCTGGTATTCCCTCATGAAAACAAAGTGCGGATTTTCTCGCAATGCCGAGTCAAGCCGGAACTCATAGTCGACGACCGAATTCCGCGTATCAACTACCTTAATGCTCCAATCGGCAGCGTCCAGGATCACCAGGTTGTAATCGCCGGAAGAACAGACCAGCCACGGGTCAATGGCAAACGAAGGATCCAGCTTCATGTGCGGACGGGCGTCCAGGTTTGGCGGGTAGATGCTATATGCCTGCAGGTCGCGAAAGTAGGCAAGCAAGCGCACACCGTTTCCCGGATCAAATAATGTCGCAGGTGAAGGTGTCTGAAGTTGTCTGGTTTCTTCGCCATCTCCATCATACTTATGTATGCCTGCGGGAGTGATGGCGTAAAACCCGCCTGCGCGATCCACTGTGACATGGCGCACACCGCTCAGTTCAACCTTCCTGATCAGCTGGCCCTGACCGTAAAGAATACCCAGGGGATGTAAGAGTAGGGCAAACGCGATACAGGCGCGGTGGTTCATAAGAAAGTCTTCAAGCTGACACGGGTGCCATCATACTCTGCGTACGAGCTGAAGTTCACCCATTCACCCAGGTTGATGTAACGGCTGTTGGCACCAACGGGTAGGTCCAGCGGAAGGTGACGATGGCCGAAAATATAAAAATCGTGATGCTGCCGCTGCTCAAGTTCCCTGCAGTAGATCAACAGAAATTCGTTTTCTTCTCCCGCAAACTTCTCGTCCTTCTTTGTATTGTTTATCCTGCTTTGCCGCGACCAGGATTTTGCTATCCGGATTCCGAGGTTTGGATGAATTCGTGCGAAGAGCCATTGGCATACGGAACTGTTAAAGAATTTTTTCTGGATCTTATAAACGCTGTCGCCGGGCCCCATGCCGTCGCCGTGTCCGATCAGCAGGCGCTGTGTTCCAACCAGCAGAACTTGTGGATTGCGG
>DATBVZ010000660.1:0-4191 GCA_036515095.1 Cyclobacteriaceae bacterium
CCGTGCTGGGGATTGCCCTGACGAAGAGCGGCGCCGCGGAAAAAATCGTAGAAAAATTCATTCAGGTATTTGGCGAGCGCTACTCGGGCCTGGCACTTTTGCTGGCGGGCTTTGTACTTTCCATACCCGTCTTTTTTGATACCGTCTTCTTTTTGCTTGTCCCCATCGCCCATTCCATGGGGCGACGCAGCCCGCACCGATACATGCTGTTTATCCTGGCTGTCGGATGCGGGGCGATCATCACCCATTCACTGGTACCCCCTACGCCGGGACCTCTCATCATGGCGGAAACACTGGAGCTTAACCTGGGCTTTGTCATTGTAGCCGGGCTCGCAGCATCCCTGATCCCCATTGCACTTGGATACACATTCGCCATGAAGATTAACAGGAGTTTTGATGTCAAACCCCCGGCTGCCGAAATGGATAACACGCCAGGACCCCCGCCTGCCCTCCCATCCTTCGCCGTATCCGTGTTGCCGATTGTAGTGCCGCTCATTCTCATCGTCATGGCTTCGGCAGCCGATATTTTATATGAGCATCTTGAACAAAAGCCTGCAGTCCACACCTTCATCAGCTTTATCGGCAACAAGAACGTGTCCATGCTCTTCGGAACGATCATCGCGTTGTGGATCCTGGCAAGTCAACGAAAACTGAACGTGAGAGACCTTGAGCATGAAGTAGTATACCCGCTGCAGGTGGCTGGTCCCATCATCCTGATTACGGCTGCCGGAGGTGCCTTCGGTGGGATGATCCGCCATTCCGGCATAGGTGATACCATTCAGCAACTGGCGGCATCGGGGTTTGCAATCAATTTCATACTGCTGGCATGGCTGATCTCAGCGACGATGAAATTTGCGCAAGGCTCCGGCACCGTGGCAATGATCACCACTTCCGGCATCATGGCCGCATTGATCGGGCCGGCAGGCCTTCCCTACCACACCATGTATATCCTGCTTGCCATAGGCTTTGGCTCGATCACGCTCTCGTGGATGAACGACAGCGCCTTTTGGGTAGTAGGAAAGCTGAGCGGATTCACGGAGAAGCAAACCTTAAGGAGCTGGACCCTCACGTTGGCATTGATGTCGGTCGCCGGTCTGATCGAAGTCCTGCTGCTTGCGTGGTGGTTGCCGATGGGGGGATAGGGGGTGTATAGGTATACACATCAACACCCAGGAATCACAATGTCGTTTTTTTCCAATTTAAGTGTTCCGGAAGGCTCTAATCTTGTACTGTCAATTCAGCGCGGGTTAAGCGCGGTACGCATCGGTTTCCGTTGTATTGCCGGCTGGCCGGCTGAAAAAAAATAGTACAAACTCAAACAAACAAAACGATGACAACAGTAAATCTCAATGAATTGGAATTGAATGAGTTCACGGCAAAGGAGGATGCGCTTCAGCATTGCCTGGCAACATTTCCACTTGTGGGTGCACACGGCTCCGAAAAAATCGCAACGGTATATTTCGAATTGTTACCGGGCGAAAACCTTGGAGCACACACCGACAGCGCTGAAGAACTGCTGGTTGTACTGTCAGGGGATGTTGAGATCACCGTCAACGGCGAAAAGGAACTGGCATCCGATAACAGCATTGCCCTGGTCCCGAAACTGGCGCCTCACGACATCCGGAACCGCGGAACACGCAAGGCAAGAGTACTGGGCGTCTTCGGCGGAACCAACCACATTGTGGCCACCTTTGAAAACGAGTGGCTGCCCGCGAATTCCAATGTGGTGGACACGGCGTTGCTTTTTGCAGACTGATGAGCGGGTCAGGTGGGCAAAAGTTCACCTGACCCTGCCTGTTGGGTGAACCTTCACCGTTGTTTTTCCGTATGCAAAACTTTGAACCGGAAACAATGCCTGAGATCTGCCTCCGTGAATACCTGCCATCACCAGAACTGCAGCCGTACGTTCAATCGTTCTGGACCGGTGATTTCAACACGGCCTCAGTGCGTAACTTCTCGCAATCCGTTGTACCGAACGGTTATGCCGAGCTCATTATCCACCTGACGGATGACCACTGTGAACTGTTCAGGAAGAATGCCTGGGGCAGCTCACCCGACTGCACCCTGCTGGGCCTGTACACCCGGCCTTATGCCGTGAAGTTCAATACCCATGTGAAGGTGTTCGGCATCCGGTTCAATCCGGAAGGTATCTACAACATTTTCGGTGTTTCACCATCGGAGTTTCTGGAAGGTTTCGAGGACATGGAGCGCGTGGCCGGAACGGAATTCGCGACCTGTTGTGCACGTCTTAAGGAATGCCGTTCGACCCGGCAGCGTATACGGATGACGGAGGCTTTTCTTTTAAGAAACCTCGACCGGCACAGCGCGCGTCATGATTACGTCCGTACAGCGGCGGCAATGATCCGAAAGAACAGTCGCATGAAAATGGAGGCATTGCACGAACGGATCCCGATAAGCCCGAGACAATTGCAGCGCGAATTCAAAGCCAGGATCGGGATCAGTCCCAAGGCCTACATGCGCATTGCGCGGATGAATGCCATACAGCAGTACCTGAATACGGCTGTGCGGATTGACCTTACGGCAGTAACATACGATTACGGGTTTTCAGATCAGTCGCACATGATCAAGGAATTCCACACCCTGACCGGATCCGGCCCCGGAAAATTTCTGAAAGACAGGCGTCAATTCCTGGTAAATCCGGGCATTATCGTGCCTGATCCTGACGGGGATGACTAGGAATTTCTTCCCAGGCAGTTAAGATCAGCAAAAGCTTCCTCCAGGCGCTTTACAAAATTTTCTTCTCCCTTTCGCAACCACGCACGGGGGTCATAGAATTTTTTGTTGGGTTTGTCTTTGCCCTCGGGGTTGCCCAGTTGAGTTTGCAGATAGGCTTTATTTTTCTGGTAGTACCCATGCACTCCTTCCCAGAACGCCCATTGCATGTCGGTATCGATGTTCATCTTGATAACACCATAACCCAGGGTCTCGGTGATCTGTTTTTTTGGCGAGCCGCTTCCGCCGTGAAATACAAAGCATACGGGTTTTGCCTTGACATCCAGTCCGAGTTTATCCGCAATATAGGTCTGGCTGTTTTTGAGTATTTCGGGACGCAGCACGACGTTCCCCGGACTGTAAACCCCATGAACGTTGCCGAACGAAGCGGCCACGGTAAACAACGATCCTACCTCGCTCAGCGTGCTGAAAGCCTGGTACACATCATCCGGCTGGGTGTACAACCGTGCGTTGTCGACATCCGAATTGTCAACTCCATCTTCCTCGCCTCCGGTAATGCCCAGTTCAACTTCAAGACCCATTTCAAGAGCAGCAATGCGCTCGAAATATTTCCGCGAGATCGCTATGTTGTCCGCAAGCGGTTCTTCGCTCAGATCCAGCATATGCGAACTGAACAGGGGTTTCCCGAATTTTGATTTGTATTCCTTTCCGGCGTCGAGTAATCCATCGATCCAGGGAAGCCATTTTTTGGCCGCGTGGTCGGTATGTAAAACTACGGGCACACCGTAATGCCTGGCCACATTGTGAATGTGCAGCGCACCACTTACGGCACCGCTGATATTTGCCTGCAATTTGTCATTTGGCATGCCTTTGCCGGCCATGAATTGTGCCCCACCGTTGCTGAACTGGATGATCACCGGCGAATTAACCTTGTGGGCAGTCTCAAGCACGGCATTGATCGTGTTGCTCCCGGTAACATTTACTGCGGGCATCGCAAAACCATTTTGACGCGCATCGCTGTACAATGCCGCCAATTCCCCGCCGAATAAGACGCCCGAACTATACTTTGTCATCGTGTGGTTAACTTGGTTAGTGAATAATTAATTCCCTCCCTCCTTACCGACCTGCAAGATTAGTTAAAGTTACCCGTCCAAAAAAATTAATGCTCCTAAAACCGGGACGCGAATGGGGGAAGGAGACAATAGAGGGGATTCAAACGATTACGGTCCATCCTAGGCTCGCATGAAGTACTTTTAGCGCGGTTGTCCTGTGTCGAGAGTACCGTTAGCAGTTCAGGTTATGCGAGCTTCGTACCCTTTCGCCAAAGCTTCGTCCTACGCCATATCCGCTAGCCAGCGGAGACGGCATCAGCGCCGCAGCACGGGCAAGGAACTCATTCACTCATTCACTCATTCACTCATTCACTCATTTCTTATAATTCCCGCCCGATATCTTCAAGCGACCTCCCCTTTGTTTCGGGCATGATGCGGATAACAA
>DATBVZ010000661.1:0-3316 GCA_036515095.1 Cyclobacteriaceae bacterium
CAGGGTGCCGGGCTTGATCGTGAAGCGGTGAAGAAGGACTGGGTCAGTGGCATTCATAAAGATATTCAGATCGTTCCTTCCGGAGTGTGGGCTGTTGGTCGTGCGCAGGAGCATGGCTTTGCTTATTGCTTCGCAGGCTGATATTTTTTGTGTCGAAATCCTCATCGGGGAAGTATTCCTGAACTTCAGGATGATACTTCCCCTGATTATTTTTAGGTTCACTTCTGTTTTTTTATGGAATAACCGCACCGGGCATTCATCGTCATTGCATTTCGCAGCAAAGGACGTCCAAGATAAAAGGTGAAAGGGATGCGTATACCGTATAGACAATCAATGCAGGATTAAGGTTTTAACTGATTAATCCATGTCATTGAGTTAACAGGCCTACCAGTATCCGCTATAGTCCGCAGGATTCCCTGTTGCTGCGTGATAGCAATAATCACAGATCTCCCCCTTTGAGGACTTTTCTGATTGCACTGCGGTATTCCTTGCTTTTGCGGACTCCGTAAGCACGAAACTTCTGAAGCTACCCGGCGTTTAATACCCGACCCTGACTACGCAGGGTAGATGAAGCCTGGACTGTTGCAGGCAGCCCCTGAAGTTGACGCAATTGCACCCCATCCGCTGTCGGGAATTCATATAAGTTTGCTCAGAGCAATTGACAATAGTCAGGAGCATCATTGCCCTAACCAAAGGAAAAGAATGAACGAAGAAACCGTCGACATCGGGGAGAAGTCCTCTTCGGATACCAGGCACGCGCGTGCCGGCCGTAAGGAATGGATCGGCCTGGCGGTGATCGCGCTTCCGTGCATGTTGTATTCCATGGACCTGACGGTTCTGAATCTGGCATTGCCTGCGCTAAGCGCTGACCTTCATCCCACCAGCGCGCAGTTGTTGTGGATTGTGGATATCTACGGGTTTATGGTTGCCGGTTCCCTTATCACAATGGGAACTTTGGGAGACAGGATCGGCAGGCGGAAACTGCTGATGATCGGCGCGGTCGCCTTTGGTCTGGCGTCAGTGGTGGCCGCTTTTTCCGATACACCGGGTATGCTTATAACGACCCGCGCCCTGTTGGGTATTGCAGGTGCTACACTGGCTCCGTCGACGCTTTCACTTATCCGCAATATGTTCCACGATCCTGTGCAGCGGACATTTGCAATAGGTGTTTGGGCTACCAGCTATTCGGTGGGAGGCGCAATAGGACCACTGTTGGGTGGAATCATGCTGCAATATTTCTGGTGGGGATCGGTGTTTCTGATCGCTGTTCCCGTTATGGTCTTGTTACTCGCACTGGGTCCGTCACTTCTGCCAGAGTTTCGGGATCCTCATGCCGAAAGACTTGATCTGCTTAGTGCAGTTATGTCACTCGCAGCGGTACTTTCAGTGATTTACAGCATGAAGCAAATAACACAGGAGGGCTTCGGGTGGTCTCCGATAGCGATATTGCTGGCCGGGATGTTATTTGGTATTTTGTTCATGCGGCGCCAGAAGGGTCTTGCCGATCCGTTTATTGATCTCCGGCTATTCCGGAATACGGCATTCAATGCGTCGCTTGCTACCTATACACTGGCGATTCTGGTGATGTTCGGTACGTATTTCTTCATGGCTCAGTATCTGCAGGTGGTGCTTGGACTTTCACCATTAAGGGCCGGGTTCTGGACTATGCCCTCCTCGTTCGGGTTTATTGCAGGTTCCATGCTCACGCCGTTACTAGTAAGAAAATACCGCCCTGGCTATGTGATCGGCTTAGGGATGGCGATTGGTGCAACAGGATTCGGATTGTTCACTCAGATTGATGCAGGCGGACTTCCATTGCTGGTGGCCGGTTCCTTCATATTTTCTCTTGGCGCTTCACCTGCAATAATCTTGTCAACGGATCTTATTGTAAGCGCAGCTCCCCCGGAACGTTCTGGTTCTGCAGCATCACTTTCTGAAACCAGCGCCGAGCTGGGAGGGGCCCTGGGAATAGCCATACTGGGAAGTATCGGTACGGCCGTCTACCGTAGCACCATGCGTGGCGCCGACCTTGAAGGCATTCCTGCGAATGTGAAGGAGGAGGCTATTGAAACGGTTGGGGGTGCGGTTGCCGTGGCCGGGCAATTGCCGGAACCCCTGACGACAGGATTGGTCCGGATTGCCCAAGGCGCATTTGAACAGGCTTTCGAACTGAATGCAGTCATTTGTCTCGTCATTACCATTGGGATTTCTATCGGGTCATTAATTTTCCTGCGAAAGATCCCTGGGTCGCCGCACTAAATAGCAAAGGGTGGTGTAGAACCCCTGATGTTGCTACACCACCCCCTTTGAAGACGTACGGATATTCCCGGCAGCCCAGATCCCTACTCTTCGTTGGCGGCCTGCATATTAATGGTCGACTCGGCGACCTCAGTCAATTTTTCGTCGGCGGCCTTTTCCTCCATAAGTGTTTGTTCCAATAACTGAACGGCGCCCTTCAGCCCGAGGGTCTGGGCAAATGTCCGCAAGGTTCCATAGGAAGCAATTTCGTAGTGTTCCACCTTTTGAGCGGAAGCAATGATCCCCGCATCCATCATCACGCCTTCCTCTGATTCCTTCATTACGCCTTCGGCCTCAGCAATAAGGCCCTCCATGGCTTCGCATTTTTTTGTTTTCGGTTCCATACCGATCTCCGTAAAGACTTCTTCCACCCGGTTTACCTGTTCTTCGGTCTCCGCCAGGTGGGATTCAAGCGCCTGAACGAGATCTTCGGACGTAGCCTTTTTTATCATTTTTGGGATCGCCTTTACCAGCGCCTTTTCCGCCCAATAGATATCCTTCAGCTCTTCCTCAAATAATTTTTGAAGTTTAGAATTGTGTTGATCATCCTGAGAGGCACCCCTTGAAGCACTTCCCGTCCCCGATTTCGATCCTGATTTTTTCATAGTATGATATTTGGTTTATTATTCAATACATGTCAAAGAATATGCCCGTTTGCCGGATTGACTTTCAGACGTCCTGAAATAGTGAAAGCCGGCGAAGGTATTCCGCGCAAGTCCCTTATTACCCGACAAGAACCCGGCGCCAGGGAGTCCGGTTTATTTACACTAATTCGGGGGAATGAAATGAAGTTGTTGTTGTTGTGTTTTCCTGAGGAGACTTATCCCCTATGTTCGTGGAAATTCCACAGTCCAAAACCCCCAATCCTCGTCTTTCGGCGCCCATTGATCTAAGGCATAATTTTCATTGATGCTCTCTAAAATAACACTCCGCAATGCCGGTGTCTAAACAAGAGGATGCACCCGGGGCGTATGCCAGGAAGAGGAACTTCGGGAATACCCCTGAACCCCTGAAAAAT
>DATBVZ010000662.1:0-3900 GCA_036515095.1 Cyclobacteriaceae bacterium
AATGAAGCTGCCCGGCATTGTTACCAATGTGACCAACTTCGGCGCGTTCGTGGATATCGGCGTACACCAGGATGGCCTGGTTCATATCAGTCACATAGCGGACCAATTTGTAAAAGATCCCACGCAGGTGGTCGCGGTACAGCAAAAGGTCGAAGTCACCGTCATCGAGGTTGATGCAACCCGAAAGAGGATCAGCCTTTCCATGAAAAGCGATCCCTTCGGAACCGCCGGCAAAACCGCAAAGAAGGAATCCCCCAAACGAACAAAACCAAAAGAAAAAGAAATCAGCATCGAAGAAAAACTCGCCATGCTGGTGAATAAGTTTAAGAAGTAATGTGTTTATGTGTTTACGTTGAGTACACATTTCACTACTTACTACTTACCATTTACCACTTACTTACCACTTACCATTTACCACTTACCACTCACCAACCCCTACCGCTTCTTCCCAAACAACCGCTGAAAGAACCCATCCTTTTTCTGCTTCTTTACTCTCCTTTGTGGCGGCCGCGGTTTGGGTTTTTCCTCGCCGTAGGCGCGGACTTCCGTTCCTTCCTCCTTGCCAAAGATCCTTTCCAGGAAATTGGTATCATCCTTAAACAGGTCGCAATCCAGCTCCCGCCTGGCACTGCCCGAAAGCTGGGCGAACTTAAGATTTGTGTACCAACGCTTTTGCGGGTCGCGAACCAGGCGTTTGTAGAAGTCAGCGAAGATGGGGAGCGCCGTATGCGAACCCTGTCCCAGCGCCGTAGTGCGGAACCGTATGCCGGGATCATCAGCGCCAACCCAGGTTCCAACGACGAGCCGTGGCGTCAGCGCAATAAACCAGCCGTCTGCATTGGATTGCGTAGTGCCTGTCTTCCCGGCAATGTCACCCCGGAAGCCGTACCGCGACCGGAGGCTGGAACCGGTACCTTCATTCACTACACGTTTCAGCATCTCCACGATCATGGAAGCGTTCTCTTTCGACATTGCAGGCTCATCCGACTTCGGAGGTTTAAATCGCTGAAGTACGCTGTCGCGATGATCGGTGATCACCGTTATATAGTAGGGTTCAACAGGAATGCCCTCGTTTACGAAACTGGAATAGCCGGTTACCATCTCTACCACCGAAATGGATGCGGTTCCCAGCGCAATGGACGGAACCCTGGGAATTTTACTGGTAATGCCCGCACGCTTTGCGAGAGACAGGGTATTGTCGATCCCGCCCGCTTCAAGCAGTCTTACCGAAACCGTGTTGACCGAATAGGCCAGCGCGCCCTCCATGGAATACTTGAGCTCGTAATTCTCCTCGTTGTTTGCCGGTGACCAGTTTTCAAGGTTGGTGTACACCGTTTTCTCTGCAGAAGTATAATCGCATGGCCGGATGCCACTTTCCAACGCGGCCGCGTATACGAAGGGTTTGAACGTAGACCCTACTTGCCGTTTGGTGCTCTTGCGCACATGATCGTACTGAAAGTAGTTGTGATCGATCCCCCCTACCCATGCCATAATTCGTCCGTTCCTGGGGTTCATTGCCAGCAAACCGGCATTCAGGAATTTCAGATAGTGCCTGATGGAGTCCATGGGACTCAATTTCATATCCCGCTCTCCATCCCAGGTAAAGACCGTCATGGGCACGGGCCTGTTCATTTCTTTCATGATCTCCTCCTCAGAAAGACCCTGGCCCTTAAGCTTCTTGTAGTGCACCGACCGAAGCACTGCGTCCTGCACGATCCTCGGCTTGCCCTCCCACGGGTCCCTGTTACGCCAGTGCTGATCGAATTCCTCCTGAAGTAATTTCATCCGGTTCCTGACAGCCGTCTCCGCATACTCCTGCAACCTGGAATCAATGGTTGTATATATTTTCAGACCATCCGTATAGAGATTGTACGATTTGCCTGATTCGTTCACATTCTTCTGACACCACGCCAGCAACTCATCCCTGATGAACGCGCGGAAATAAGGGGCAAGTCCGGAATGATGCGTTATCCGCCTGTATTCCAGGGCAACCGGCAGGTTCTTCAGGGAGTCGGCCATCGGCTCTTCGATGAAACCGTATTTCGCCAGTTGAGCCAGCACCACATTGCGTCGTGCCTGTGACCGCTCGGGGAACAACCTGGGGTTGTAGGTGAATGTCGCTTTGAGCATCCCGACAAGAACGGCGGCCTGATCGTAGGTGAGCTCGCTTGCCGATGTTGAATAGAACCGCTCTGCTGCCGCTTCGATACCGAACGTGTTGTCGCCAAAAGGGATGGTATTGAGGTAGAGCGCAAGGATCTCATCTTTGGTGTAGAGTTTCTCCACCCTGCGGGCCGTTAAGGCCTCCTTGATCTTATTTATTGCGATGGAAAATGCAGAGTATTGTTTTCTGGGATAAAGGTTCTTCACCAACTGCTGGGTGATGGTGCTTCCGCCTCCGGATGACTCCTTCTGGAGGAGTATGGTCTTTACCAGCACCCGTGCCAGGCTGCGGTAATCGACTCCCTTATGCTTGTAGAACCGGATATCTTCTGTGGCGATCAAGGCCTGAATGGCAGCCTGAGAAATGCGATCAAACGGTACGGAACTGCGCTCCTGAATCTGAAACTTGCCCAGAAGGACCGTATCTGCGCTGTATACTTCAGTGGCAACAGGATGGCTGATGTTTTTTAATTCTTCCTCCTGCGGGAGCGGGCCGAAATACCCGCGAGAGACCAGGATGACAAGTCCTGCGAAACCGACGACCATCAGGCTGCCCGCGGCGGCAAGGATCAGGAGAACCTGCCTGGTTAGAGATAAATGCCGGAAATAGTGAACTCCTTCAAGTGCGAGTTGCCTGAGTTTTTGCATAGCCACGTCACAATAACGAAATAAATAGTGATTCCGTACAAACACGTTGCTGCGGATTATCGGCCAGCCAAGGGCGATCCATTCACGCACGTATTCATACAGGCCGGAGCATCAGCGACCTGGCCCGGGAACGTCCAACCAATATCATTCACGCGGAAAACGAATCCAGGGTTGTGCCGGTGGAGCCCAGGCGGGCTATAGACAAACTCCCGAACGACGACAGGCCGCCAGGATTCGCTCCTGTGAAGAAAGTCAGACCTTGATCTTTTCCTTCATGGTATCAATAGTGGACTTGCCGGAATTTGCGTAGTCTTCCAGCTTCTTGTTGTAGCTAGATTTTACCGTGTCCATTGTGCTAGCGACCGTCTTTGCGACCTGGTCGGTCACTTCCTTCGATTTGTCAAGAATTCTCTTTCTTGTCTTTCTGCCACTTTCCGGCGCCAGCAGTAAACCTGCTGCAACTCCCAGTGCAGCTCCTGCCAGGAAACCTCCGATGATCTTTGCTGTTGCGTTCATTTTATTAATGGTTATTTTGGGCTTTTAGATCCTGATACTTTCAGGACATTCTTAATTGCTCCGTTAGAAAGTTATTCCACCGCTACCTGTGACTATAACATATTTCCTGACGATCAAGTTTTGTTCCAGAACAGATTGCGCGGATAAAGAAGCTTTTTCCGGAGGAAGTGTTGTCATCGGTGCCCAACATGTGTAGGGATTCCTCAACAGCCGGGGGGTATATAAGTATAATACAGGTATATAGGTATATAGGTGTATAGGTATATAGGTGTATAGGTATATAGGTGTATAGGTGTATAGGTATATGAGGGAAAACGCAACCGAACTGCCGGCCTGGTGTCTCCTGGAATCCCACTTCCTGCATCTTCCGAAAACGCGGGGTCTCTTTCGGAGACCCCGCTCAGACGGAGGCATATAGGTATATAAGTGTATAGGTATATAGGTATATAAGGGAAAAGCGCGACCCCATACGCTTCAAGTCTGAGCGGGGTCCCTTTCGTAGACCTCGCGCTGAAGGCGGTGCAGGGGGCCAGTCAATGGACAGGGGGATATAAGGGTATAAGGGAAAACGCG
>DATBVZ010000663.1:0-10814 GCA_036515095.1 Cyclobacteriaceae bacterium
TTCCAGGAGACCGATGTTGTAAATACCACCATACCCGTAACAAAATGGAATGTGCAGGTAGCCGAAGCGAAAGATATTGCACCCGCAGTTGCCCGCGCCTTTTACATCGCCAACAGCGGTCGCCCCGGTCCTGTTCTCATCGACATTACAAAAAATGCCCAGAACGAAATGATCGATGAACTCGAATATGAAAAATGCTCATCGATCCGTACCTACAGACCCAAGCCAACACTTCAGAAATCGCAGATAGAAGCCGCCGCAACGCTGATCAACAACGCCAGGCGCCCGTACCTCCTCGCGGGTCAGGGCGTGCTGCTCTCGGGCGCAACCGGGGAGCTAAAGGCTTTTTCGGAAAAGACCGGCATACCGGTTGCCTGCACGTTGCTCGGTTTGGGCAGCTTCCCCACCAATCACTCCAATTATGTCGGCTTTCTTGGGATGCATGGAAATTACGGCCCCAACCTCAACACCAATGAGTGCGATGTCCTCATCGGCGTGGGCATGCGTTTCGACGACCGGGTAACGGGCAATGTTTCCAGGTACGCCAGGCAGGCAAAAATAATTCACATCGAGATTGATAAGGCGGAGATCAATAAGATCGTTCACGCCGACGTGGCCGTACATGCTGACGCCAGGGAAGCGCTTCGGGAACTCACTACCGCATGCAATCCGAACAAGCATGAGGACTGGATTGAAAGCTTCCGGAAATTGAATGCGATCGAAACCGAAAAGATCACACAAAAAGAATTCGAACCCAAAGGGGAACAACTCGTAATGGCCGAAGTGATCCACCATCTGTCGGACATGACAAAAGGTGAGGCGATCCTTGTTACCGACGTAGGCCAGCATCAGATGACGGCGTCGCGCTACTATGCATTCAGGGAGCCGCTTACTAATGTTACATCCGGCGGCGCGGGAACAATGGGCTTTGCGCTCCCCGCAGCGCTCGGTGCAAAGATTGCCGTTCCCGAAAAGGACGTTGTTGCCGTAATTGGCGACGGTGGCTTTCAGATGACGGTTCAGGAATTGGGAACGATCATGCAATACAGGATACCGGTAAAGATCCTGGTGTTAAACAACAGCTACCTGGGTATGGTACGCCAGTGGCAACAGTTGTTTCATGAAAAACGGTATTCGTGTACCGAAATGGTCAATCCCGATTTCGTGAAACTTGTCAGTGCCTACGATATCCCTGCAAGGCGGGTAACGCGCCGGGAAGACCTGGTGAGCGCCCTTACGGAATTTGTCAATGCAAAAACAGCCTGCTTCCTGGAGGTAGTTGTAGGCCGGGAAGACAATGTCTTTCCTATGGTGCCCGCCGGAGGATGTGTTTCGGATGTCTTGCTTGAACCCCCGGCATTAAAATAAATCAGTCAAAACGAACATGAACAAATCGTAATTATATTCACTAACTATGAAGCAGGAATTCACGCTTGAGATTGCGGCCGACAACAACTTTTCAATCCTGAACAGGATCGTAAATGTTTTGAACCGCAGACGGGTACGCATCAAGAAGCTGATTGCGCATGAGATTGAAGGCGACTTCTACCGGGGCGGAGCTATCTTGTTGTTGTATACTACCGCTGACATCATGGAAAAAGTGAAACATCAGCTCGAAAAACTGATTGAGGTAGAGTACGCCAATTACATGGAAGGCAGCGATACCTACTATGAACGAAGCGAAAAACACGGCTGCCGCGTTCCCCCTTCTTCCAGACGGGCGATCTCAGCATAATAAACAAGTTTTAATTTATCAATAATCTCAAATTCAAAACTACCATGGCAAAGATCAACTTTGGCGGAGTCATCGAAGAAGTCGTAACCCGGGAAGAGTTCCCGATGGAAAAGGCGCTGGACGCTTTAAAAAATGAAACTATTGCAATCATCGGATACGGTGTTCAGGGCCCCGCGCAGTCACTGAACCTTCGCGATAATGGGTTCAATGTTATCGTTGGCCAACGGAAAGGCTCCAAAACCTGGGACAAGGCCGTCGAACATGGCTGGGTTCCCGGGGAAACCTTGTTCGAGATCGAGGAGGCCGCCAAACGCGGAACTATCATTCAGTTTCTTCTTTCTGATGCGGGGCAAATCGCCCTATGGCCCACGATCAAGCCCCACCTTTCCGCCGGCAAGACCCTTTACTTTTCCCATGGCTTTGGAATTACCTTCAAAGAGCAGACGGGCATTATTCCCCCCGCCGATGTAGACGTGATTCTTGCCGCTCCAAAGGGATCAGGTACATCTGTCCGGAGATTATTCCTTCAGGGAAAGGGCATCAACGCGAGCTATGCGGTTTTCCAGGATGCATCCGGAGATGCGAAAACAAAAGCGATCGCACTGGGGATCGGCGTAGGCGCAGGATACCTTTTTGAAACGGACTTCCGGAAGGAAGTGTTCTCCGATCTTACCGGTGAGCGAGGAACGCTCATGGGCGCTATAGCCGGGATCTTCGAGGCGCAATACGAAGTGCTCCGCGCCAACGGTCACACTCCTTCCGAAGCCTTTAACGAAACGGTTGAAGAGCTTACGCAAAGCCTGATGCCGCTGGTTGCTGAAAATGGCATGGACTGGATGTATGCCAACTGTTCGACAACTGCACAACGCGGTGCGCTCGACTGGAAAAAGAAGTTCAAGGCGGCCACACTGCCCGTTTTCAAAGAACTCTACGAGAGTGTTGCCTCTGGCAAAGAGGCTCAACGTACCATCGAAACCTGCAGCAAGCCGGATTACCGCGAGAAGCTTGCTGAAGAACTAAGAGAAGTCAGGGAAAGTGAATTGTGGCAGGCCGGCGCAGCCGTAAGAAAACTAAGACCTGAAAAGGCCACTGTCGAAGAAAGCATGATCAACTGAAACGCCTCAGATTAATACCCGGAAGCAGTTGGCAACACCCGCTTGTCAGCTGCTTTTTTTTTGACCCTGCCAACATCGTTCGATCCGGATAAATGTTGCCTGCCTGACTGCTGTTACCGGTTAACTATCACCATAAAATGACTCCTTCAAAAAAGCCCGACCCTGCTGACATCAATGCTGCCTTCGCAGTACTGCGATCCGTAGTGCTGAAAACTCCGCTCCAATATCACAAGAAACTTTCGGAGCGATTCAATGCCAGGATCTATCTGAAACGCGAAGACTTGCAGGTAGTACGTTCGTATAAGCTGAGAGGTGCCTATAACCTGATTCAGGGCCTCACCATGGAACAGCGAATACGGGGCGTAGTTTGTGCCAGCGCAGGAAATCATGCCCAGGGATTTGCTTTCGCCTGTCGTCAGCTGGGCATCCGTGGCATCGTATACATGCCGGCGGTCACCCCCAAACAGAAGATCAACCAGGTAAGAATGTTTGGTAACAGCAGCATTGAAATCGAACTGGTAGGTGACACCTTTGATGAATGTCAAGCCCATGCGTTGGAGTTTGCAAAGGAAAGTGAAATGATCTTCATACCACCTTTTGATCATCCGAAAATTATCGCGGGCCAGGGCACAGTGGCCAGGGAAATTGTCGATGAGTTATCCGGTATCGATTTTATTTTCGTACCCATCGGCGGCGGTGGTTTGGCGGCCGGGATAGGAATCTATGTGAAGGAAAATTCGCCGGATACGAAGATTGTGGGTGTGGAGCCGCTGGGAGCCCCGGCTATGGCAGAGGCCCTTAAGGCAGGTCACCCTGTGGTGCTGGACAAGATCAACCGGTTTGTCGATGGTGCCGCCGTAAAGCGAGTCGGCGATCTCACGTTTGAGATCTGTAAAGAGGTGCTCGCTGATATTTTGCTTGTCCCGGAAGGAAAGATCAGCACAACCATCCTGCAATTGTACAACGAGGATGCAATTGTGGCTGAACCGGCGGGAGCACTGACCATTGCCGCACTGGATCAGTACGCGGCGAAGCTGTCCGGTAAGAAGGTGGTATGTGTCCTGAGTGGCGGCAACAATGATATCGACCGGATGCAGGAGATCAAAGAACGCTCCCTGCTGTTTGAAGGGCTAAAGCATTATTTTCTCGTGCGCTTCGTTCAACGGCCCGGCGCATTAAAAGAATTTGTGAATGACATACTGGGACCGAACGATGATATAGTTCGTTTTGAGTTCATGCAGAAACACAACAAGGAAACAGGCCCTGCGCTGATCGGAATCGAAGTAAAATCCAGGGAAGATTTCCACAAACTTATCGAGCGTATGAATGAACGCAAGCTGAGTTACACCCTCATCAACCAGGATGAAAATCTGTTCGAATACCTGGTCTGATCAGGCAACACACTAACAATTGTAAGTTCCGGGATAAATTTTTTCCGCGATTGGTTTGAAGGACGACTTAAGTTTTCTGATCTTCGTATGTTCAAATGGGTGACCATTCAAAAAATGGTCTCGTACTTGTTACTGACAGAACAACCTGGTATACACCACCAAAATACAGCCGCCTCGTGAACGGATTCCGACACGGGGCGGTTTCGTTTTTTGAAGAGCAGAACGAACTAACAGTTGTTATAACAACCTTGAATACTAGGCAGAAGACATAAAAACCGACGGGCAGAAACTGATGAGCCAGAAAGCCAAGACATTGTTTGAAAAGATCTGGGAGGCGCATGTTGTCAAGCGCAGAGAAGGCTACCCCGATGTATTGTACATTGACCGCCATTTCATTCATGAAGTAACCAGTCCCCAGGCGTTTGCGGGGTTGCGCAAAAGAGGGGTCAAGGTCTTCAATCCATCCCGGACCACAGCCACCGCAGATCACAATGTTCCGACGGTGGACCAGCACCTCCCCATTAAGGAAGCGTTATCCCGCCACCAGGTAGAGACACTTAAAAAGAATTGTGAGGAATTCGGCGTGACCTTGTATGGATTAGGTCACCCGTACCAGGGAATAGTCCATATTATTGGTCCGGAGCTGGGTCTGACCCTGCCCGGAATGACGATTGTATGCGGCGATAGTCATACGTCTACCCACGGGGCATTTGGAGCCATCGCCTTTGGTATTGGTACCAGCGAGGTCGAGCAGGTTCTTGCCACCCAATGCATCCTGCAGTACCGTCCGAAGACAATGCGCATCGAGATCAACGGCAAACTCGGCAAGGGCGTCGTGTCAAAGGACATTATTCTGTATATTATCTCACGGATTTCGGCGGGGGGCGCTACCGGATATTTTGTAGAATATGCCGGCGACGCTATCCGGAACCTGTCGATGGAAGCGCGCATGACAATCTGCAACATGAGCATTGAGATGGGCGCACGCGGTGGCGTGATCGCTCCTGACGACACCACATTCGAATACATCCGGGGAAGAAAGTATGCCCCCCAGGGAGAAGAATTCGAAAGGCATGTAGCGCAATGGAGGCAATTGGGTACGGACGAGGGCGCTGTCTACGATAGGGTGCTGAACTTTCAGGCCGAGGATATTGCTCCGATGATCACCTACGGCACCAATCCCGGAATGGGCATAAAGATATCAGACCGGATCCCCACCATTGAGGAATTGAAAGACATCACGGAACAGGCTTCGTTTGTAAAATCGCTTGAGTATATGGGGCTTGAAGCCGGCACCGCGTTGCTGGGAAAATCCGTGGACTATGTGTTTATCGGAAGTTGCACGAACGCCCGTATCGAGGACCTTCGCATGGTTGCGGAAATAGTGAAAGGAAAAACAAAAGCGGGAAATGTTGAAGTATGGATTGTTCCGGGTTCGAAACAGGTGGAGGAACAAGCCCGTAAAGAGGGACTTGATAAGATATTTGAAGCCGCCGGCTTTCAACTGCGGCAACCCGGCTGTTCGGCATGCCTGGCCATGAACGAAGATAAAATTCCCGCAGGCAAATATTGTATCAGCACCTCAAACAGAAATTTTGAGGGGAGACAAGGTCCCAAGTCAAGGACATTCCTGGCAAGCCCGCTGATGGCGGCGGCGGCGGCCATCACCGGCAGGGTTACGGACGTGAGGGACCTGGTGTAACGGGACGTTCACAGTAGAAGAAACAGATGAGCAAAGAAAAATTCACAACGTTAAAGAGCACGGCGGTTCCGCTACCGATCGAAAATATCGATACGGACCAGATCATTCCGGCCCGCTTTCTGAAGGCTACAACCCGGGAAGGTTTCGGCCAAAATCTTTTCCGCGACTGGCGCTACGACAGCGACGGAAACCAGACTGATTTCGTACTGAATGACTCCACGTATTCCGGCAAAATTCTTGTAGCCGGCAAGAATTTCGGATGCGGCAGCAGTCGTGAGCACGCAGCCTGGTCGCTTGCTGACTTTGGTTTCAGGGTGGTCGTATCCAGTTTTTTTGCGGACATCTTCAAGAACAATGCGTTGAACAATGCCGTACTGCCTGTCACAGTTTCCGATGAGTTCCTGAAAAGGACATTACAGGCTGTGAAAGAAAAACCGGAAACAATTATTTCGGTAGACCTGGAACAACAAACCATAACCCTGCAAGATGGCTCATCAGCATCGTTCGATATTAACCCGTATAAAAAGACCTGCATGATCAACGGGTATGATGACATCGATTACCTGCTCAGTATGCGTAATGAAATCGGAACATTTGAGTTAAGTCACTGATCAGAATGAAGAAAAAGATCACGATAGTGCCAGGCGACGGAATAGGTAAAGAGGTAACAACCTGCGGCAAAAATGTGCTGGATCAGATTGCACAGGCTTACGGTCATGAATTTGTATACGATTACGCTACCATCGGTCACGAGGCCATTGAATCCACCGGGGAAGCGCTGCCGGAGGAAAGCCTCGTCAAAATGCGAAACGCTGACGCAATCCTGTTTGGCGCTGTGGGTCATCCCAAATACGACAATGACCCCTCGGCCAAAGTACGACCGGAGCAAGGTCTGCTGAAAATGCGAAAGGAGCTTGGTCTGTATGCCAACCTTCGTCCTATAAAACTGTTCGACGAACTTCTGGAAGCGTCGAGTATCAGGCCGGAGATCCTGAAGGGTGCCGATATTCTCTTTTTCCGCGAATTGACGGGTGACGTATACTTCGGCGAACGGGGACGAAAAGACGACGGCAACACTGCCTATGATACCATGATCTATCACCGGTACGAGGTAGAACGCATTGCGCATAAGGCGTTCAAAGCCGCTCAAACACGCCGCAGGAGACTTACTTCAGTAGACAAAGCAAACGTGCTGGAAAGTTCAAGGCTATGGCGATCCGTAGTTCAGGATGTGGCTGGTCGGTACCCGGATGTGGAAGTGGAACATATGTTTGTGGATGCCGCCGCCATGAAGCTGATTCAGAATCCAAGAAGCTTTGATGTAGTCGTTACAGGAAATCTGTTTGGTGATATCCTTACGGACGAAGCCTCACAGATTGCGGGTTCGATGGGCATGCTGGCGTCTGCATCAATCGGGGATTCTGTGGGATTGTACGAGCCCATTCACGGAAGTGCCCATGATATCACAGGCAAAGGCCTGGCCAACCCGCTCGCCTCGATCTTATCCGCAGCGCTGCTACTTGATATTTCTTTCGAACTGAAAGAGGAGGCTGATTGCGTGATCAAGGCGGTTGAACAAGTGCTGAAAGATGGCTATCGCACCCGCGACATCGCCGGACCGGGTACGCCGCATGAAAAGATCCTGGGAACCGTGGTCATGGGGAACATGGTCTGCAACAACATCCGGCTCCTCACAGCGGTGGGCAGTATAAGCAGCGACTGAAAAATTTAAGAGCACAACTTCGAACTAAAACACAATAACATGAGCCGGAAAATTGACATCTTCGATACCACACTCCGCGACGGGGAACAAGTACCAGGATGCCAGTTGTCTACCGACGAAAAGATCGTGGTGGCAAAGGCACTGGAAGGACTTGGTGTTGATATTATCGAGGCGGGATTCCCGATATCAAGTCCGGGAGACTTTCTCTCTGTAATAGAGATCTCCAAGGCGGTGCAAACCGGCGTTTGCGCGCTTACCCGCGCGAAGAAGGACGATATTGACGTAGCCGCTGAAGCGCTAAAGTATGCCAAACGGGGAAGAATCCATACCGGACTGGGCTCATCCGATATTCATATCAGGCACAAATTCAAGAGCACCCGGGAGAAAGTTCTTGAACAGGGGATCTGGGCGGTACAATATGCCAAGAGTAAAGGTGTTGAAGTCGAATTTTTCGCGGAGGATTCCGGGCGCGCCGACCTGGTGTTCCTGGCGCAGATGGTCGAAGCCGTGATCGCAGCAGGTGCTGATGTGGTGAATATCCCGGATACTACCGGCTATTGCCTGCCCCACATGTACGGCAAGCGCATCAAGTACCTTTTCGAGAATGTAAGCAATATTGACAAGGCCATCATTTCTGTTCATTGTCACAATGACCTGGGGCTGGCTACAGCTAACACGATTGCAGGGCTCATGAACGGTGCAGGCCAGGCCGAGGTGACCATTAACGGTATTGGTGAACGCGCTGGTAATACTTCGCTTGAAGAAGTGACCATGATCCTGAAGAAGCACCGCGACCTGGACATGCACACCAATCTCAAACCGGAGAAGATCTATGAGATCAGTCATCTCGTATCCGAATTGATGCGCATGCCCGTTCAGCCGAACAAGGCCATAGTCGGAGTGAACGCTTTTGCTCACTCTTCGGGAATTCACCAGGACGGATTCCTGAAGAACGCCGAAAATTACGAGATCATCGATCCCGTTGAAGTGGGGGTACCGGCATCTTCCATTGTGCTTACAGCCCGAAGCGGTCGCGCGGCCCTGAAACACCGTCTGGAACTGCTGGGCTATCAGGTGAATAAGGAGGAACTGGATATTGTCTATCAGCATTTCCTGATACTCGCCGACGAGAAGAAAACCGTCCACGATGACGACCTGATCACACTCTGCGCCAATACAACGATTCTGTTGCAGAAATAAGAAACAGGAATATCAAATCCTTCCTTCGCCCGCTGTAGGGTGCTAAACCAAATTAAGGATTCCGGCAAAAGGTTCTGCAAGCAAAAGCGGGAACCCTTCGATCCTTTTTCCGCAGCAGAAATGAATTGACTATCTTTCAATAAAATCAAACAGCCATGAACAACACGAGATCCCTGGTCATCTTACTGGTTATTGCCATCACATCGGCTCTTTTGTCCTGCCGGAAAGACCGGTCGTCCGGACAGGAATCTGCTTCCGCTGACCAGCCTGCCGAAGAGCAGTTGGCCTCTTCCGGCACAACGGACATCGGCTTACAGCTATATAGCCTGCGGCACGAGTTCGAAAAAGACGTTCCCGGAACGCTGGCGAAGATCCGGGAAATGGGGTTTCGCGAGGTTGAAGGCGGTGGCACCTACGGGTACAGCATGGACGAATTCAAGGCGATGCTTGCAGAAAACGGGCTGAGTGTTGTTAGTGTAGGGGTCGGTTACGAAGATCTTGTTGATAATCCGCAAAGTGTGGTGGACAATGCCAAGGCTTTTGGCGCAAAGTTCGCCATGTGCGCTTGGATCCCCCATCCCGGCGATACCTTTACCATCGAGCATGTGAAACAGGCAGCAGCGGATTTCAACAGCGCGGGAAAGCTGATGCAGGAAAATGGGATTTCCTTTAACTACCACATCCATGGCTATGAGTTCCGGCCTCACGAAGACGGCACCTTATTCGATTACCTGGTTGAGAACACCGATCCCAGGTATGTAAACTTTGAGCTGGACGTTTTCTGGTCAAAGCAGGGCGGACAAGATCCGGTCGCGCTTATGAAGAAATATCCTCAACGCTTCACCATGCTTCACCTGAAAGATCGTAAGCACGGTACACCCGACACGATCGACGGCCGCGCACCGGACGAAACAAACGTGGTGTTGGGTACGGGTGATGTGAACATAGCCGAAGTAATGAAGACCGCAAGGGCCATCGGTGTACGCTACTACTTCATCGAAGACGAATCACCCTCCGCGCTGGAACAGATACCGCTTAGCCTGGAGTACCTGAGGGGGATATGAGGGAAAGGAGCGGCTTCGACAGGCTCAGCCACCGGGTGACGCACGTTCCGGTGGTTGAGCTTATCGAAACCACCGGAACACTCCAACGATTCAGCACATCAGAGGTAGCTTAGCCACACGGCCTGGCGGTTGGCGCCCTTGTATCTTTCGTATATCCGGCAAATTGGGTAGAGGAGAAGCACTACGGCAGCCCAGATCAGATAAACCACACCCAGGCCGAAACCATAGCCTGCCAGCTCAGGCGACATGGTAATCCATATATTGAACACCATGGACGATGCAGGGAACCCCGTTGCAACGGCAGCCACCACCGCGATACTGTGCAAAACATAAATATGCATGAGGTAATAGAACATAGGCACCCGGCCAAACACAATTACTTTCCTGGCCACAGCGGATGGTTCTCGTTCCGTAAAGGCAAGGAACAGTATGGATGGCCCCAATGTCATCAGTAAATACAGAAGCGACGGCGGATACTTGGTAGTATTCAGAAAGGAAAGGAAGGTGGACAGCGGCGTGGCCTGGGATGCCCACGGAGCCGGATCACCATAAACGTTTGCAAAACGCAATACAATGAATAACAATATGGCACCTCCGCCCAAATACAGCAGGATGTTCTTCCTGTGCTGCGCGGAAAATGAGTTGGTGTACAATGTACCGAAGCAGTATCCAAGGACAATGGTACCAACCCAGGGGATCAATGGATAGGCAACAAATATACTTCGCCCTCCGCCCAGCTCAAAGAAATTAGGGTCATGGAGAAGCGACCATACTATAGCGGCAAAAGAATTGCCCGTTACATGAATGCCGTCCAGCATGTTGTGCCCGAAAACCAGGATCAGTCCAACGCTAAAAATGACCTTCAGCGGAAGTCGTACAAGAAG
>DATBVZ010000664.1:0-2368 GCA_036515095.1 Cyclobacteriaceae bacterium
TCGCAAAAGAGAGCAGCCTGTTGAAAAAGTAAGTGGAGTGGGGGAATAGGAAACAGGCAGAGCCAGTTATAAAAAAAGCTCTCTCGAACCTTGTTTGACCAACCTTATAATATTATTTCCGGCTGATACCATCAAGCCTTCGATGTTCACTTTCTCTTAGCAACGAGTCGGAAGAGGACATACACAACTCGTTTTCAGATTGGGTCACAATTTATGGGATGGCCCCCGTATCTTCTCGCTGCACGGCTAGATTCTTTTCAATCTGTTTTTTGAATAAATCAATATTCATTTGCCATCGTTTTTCCATCCTTACAATAGCCCGATCGCTGAGAATGCGGCCGAGAAATGGACCTGTAGCCCTGCTGAATGTCTGGAGTAAACGAGCACCATTTTCTGTGGGAACCAAACGGTATTCAATCAGGGCGAAAGTATTCGGAATGGGTACGGGTATTAAATCGTGTGTAATGATGTACTCAAAGGGCTGCCACTCTAGAATAGTGTGGGTGAGCATCTTGTCTCCATGGAAGCATTGGTAAACGCTGCCAGGGGCGATCCGACCTCGATTCCGATCAATGATCTGCTGCCGATCCGACTGCCAGAGCGTCTTCCGGAAATCCGGCTGGCTCAAATAATCCCACACTAGCTCAACAGGCATGGCGATTTCGGTTTCAACTTGCATCACAATTTTGTCAGACGGAATTGTAATTCGCTTAGCGTCGCGTTTTTGTTCCCATATAGACTGCATATCGTGAACCCAAACCCCCACTTCGCCCAGATGCTCATATGCCTCGATATGGTGCCTCATGTTTTCGCCCATATCTTCGATGCTCAGTTGCCGGATCGCAGCCTGGGTGTAGAGCGTGTAAGCACTGACCCCCATTTTTTCTGAAACGTGATTCTTGAGCAACCTGTGGATCAGATTCACATCATTGCCTACCAATTCATCGCGGTCATCAATCCGTTGCACAGCGAAAGTCCCGTAGTGGACGAAAAACTTCAAATCTAGACTGGATACATTAGCGCAGGCGTTGCACCGGCAGGAGTTGTTGAGCACCATCTGCTCAATGGCTCTCCGGAAAGCCAGGAAGGTATCCTCAATCATTTCAACAAAGGTCTGCCCCTGGACAAAGTGGTCCCCCAAACCGTAGCTAATCACAGCATCTCCGGCAAGGCGGGAAATGATGAGCGGAGGCCGGGTGTGATCGACTAATAAGGTCAAGAGCGATGTCAAAATCTCCCGGGCATGATCCAACTCGGATTTACTCAGATAGCGTGTATACCCTGTAATATCTGCGATCAGTAAAATACCTTCTTGTGTTCCAGACATCGCTCACCTGTTAATAGAGGAGATAAGAAGAGGGAAGATGTGGTAGTTCACCGCCAGCAGGCGCATGATCGTGCTGGTCAGGCGGCTCTCCAGCCAATCACGGGCATAGCCGTTCTGCGCGCCGATCACGAAAGTATCGTTGCTAAGATCTTATTCTTGATAATTCTTGATTAATGAAATCCAGATTATGTATCGAAGCTCAGGGCAGGTCCAGGGGAGGCCAGAGGATCACATCTGCACTTTGACCTCATAGGTGCCTGGGACTGGCTGCATAGCCAAAACAGATGCAAAGTTTACTTCCTTGGATAATAGGCCGGCGCGCCCATAAAGCCGTCTCTGGCTTATTACCATTCATAATACAGGGAATTTGCGCCGGTGTCAACGACATGCTTACTTATGAACTATTCCGCCTCACGAGATAACTTAGAAATTTAGTGCTGTATGGCTGGCACCAGATCATGGATCACGCGAGATTTTGATACAAAAACATTTGCCCCAGCCTGAATGACGGCCTCTCTAAATTTATCGGTATCCTGGATCGAGATGGCAATAATGTTGAGATCAGCCAAATGACTTCGCAACTTTTGAATAACGTGGTCTTCAGATCAACCTTTCTTATCCAAATCAATGAGGACAATTTCAGCTTCCAGAGGCAGTCTATATTCTTTTACTTGAGTTTAGCCCTTATCTACGCGTTGCCGATCTTTGTACTCGTTCGGCAACCGGATCGCCGCCTGGCGTGCAGAAGAACTCACCAGTTGCCGCAGGGCTTGATCCGCTATGAGGAATCCTGGCCCATAGCACTGGCGGGTGTTTTTACGATTGCGAACGGTATAATAGCCGGTTACCTATGGAACCGAACGCGCAGCCTGCCTTTGCTTGTCCTCCTTCATCTCTTCGCCTACATCCGAATCGGGCTCTAGAGGATCAGCGCCTGACAGCCACGGCCAAAGCGGGACCGGGCGGGTCTTCGCCTTAATCAGAAATGAATCGGAGCCCGGCGTAGTGGCTGATATTGGAAGGTATTTTGCCTGCCTAGAC
>DATBVZ010000665.1:0-24572 GCA_036515095.1 Cyclobacteriaceae bacterium
GATTTCCCCTTCATTGCTGAAACTCGTTAGATCCGATCTGAAGGTAATCAGAATTTGGCGAAAATTTTGGGATATGCCTGTTGTGTGGGTGGGGGTGACGGTGCCAGAGGTTATTGGCATAATGGGATTATGCCGTTCAGCAGTCTGGCGGAATGCGTGTGCCGGATATTCATCTTCCCTCACCTGTCACAAAAACTTGCACTACTCCAACAACTTCCTGTAAATTCGCAGTTCTGATATTCAAAACAGCCCTGATTTGCTGGTTTGCACGAAAACAAGCTGGAGAGAGACGGGAAAATGAACCGGAAAGCCACATGTACATCGAAATAATGGATACCACCTTGCGGGACGGGGAGCAGACATCCGGGGTGTCGTACTCGGCAACGGAGAAGCTCAATATAGCTAAAATGTTGCTGGAAGAGGTGAAAGTTGATCGCATTGAAGTGGCCTCTGCCCGCATTTCCGAAGGCGAATTTGAAGCCGCCGGCAAGATCGTCAGGTGGGCAAAGGATAATGGTCTTCTCGATAAAATTGAGATCCTGGGTTTTGTGGACGACAATCGCTCGCTGGACTGGATTAACAGCGCCGGTGGCAAGGTGATCAACCTTCTGTGTAAAGGATCATTAAAGCATCTGCAGGGTCAGCTCAGAAAAACGCCCGAACAACACGTCAGTGATATCCGGAAGGCTATTGCATACGCCGGGGTGTTGGATATAAAAGTGAACGTATATTTTGAGGACTGGTCGAATGGCATGCGAAATTCGCCGGACTATGTTTTCTTCCTCGTCAACGAACTCCGCAATGAGAATATCCGGCGGTTCATGTTACCCGATACGCTGGGCGTGCTGAATCCTGACGAAGCCTTCACCTTTGTAAAGCAAATGGTGGAACGATTTCCGGAATTAGGATTCGATCTCCATGCGCACAACGATTATGACCTCTCTGTTGCCAATTGCTTTGCCGGCGTGAAGGCAGGTGCCACCGGGCTTCATGTTACGGTGAACGGGCTGGGCGAGCGGGCAGGCAATACCCCATTGTCGAGTGTCGTGGCATTGTTGAAAGATCATCTCCATGCGGATTTTTCTGTGGATGAGACCAAACTCTATGCAGTCAGCAAGCTGGTAGAGATATTCTCCGGTATAAGTGTGCCCAACAACAAACCTGTCATTGGCGAAAATGTCTTCACGCAGACCTGTGGTGTGCATGCGGATGGCGACAGCAAGGCAAACCTGTATCACAACGACCTGATGCCGGAACGGTTCGGCCGGACGCGCAAATACGCTTTAGGCAAAACCTCCGGTAACGCGAGTATCAAAAAGAACCTGGAAGAGCTCGGTATAGAACTTGACCCCGAGGCGCTGAAGAAGGTGACACAGCGCGTTGTCGAGCTCGGTGACAAAAAGGAGAACATCACCACGGAAGACCTTCCCTATATCATATCGGATGTGCTGGGAAGGGAACTGTTTCAGGAAAAGATCCGGATCCGGAATTACTACTCCAGTCACGTGTACAACCTTAAGCCGGTGTCAACGCTCAGCATCGAGATTGATGGGCACGTGTATGAAGCCACCTCAACGGGAGATGGCCAGTACGATGCATTCATGCAGGCCGTGAAGTCCATTTATGACCGCCTGAACAAGCGTCTTCCGCAGTTGGTGGATTACAGGATCTCGATTCCTCCGGGAGGTCGCACGGACGCTTTCGTGGAAACCATTATTACATGGGAAATGGATGACCGGCAATTCAAAACCCGCGGATTCGAAGCCGATCAGCAGGCCGCCGCAATTACGGCCACGCTGAAAATGTTGAACCTGATCGAAGGCAAAAATTAGCCACAGACACGCACCACCATCATCGGTTTTACAGCAATGGTTAAGGTTTGATTCAAACCCTCTAATTGACTGTGGCTTTCATTTTCTTTATGCGATATCATCCATAATGGTTCACGGTGTGGGAGAGATGCAGAGCGGGTTGCTAAGGCAATTGCATTGAGGAGGAGGGGAGTTGGGGTGGGGGGTAGAGCCCTGTTTCGGGCAATGCGACAAATCTGTTAGATTGCATGCCGCTATCCATGATCAAGTATGAAGGAGTTGTATGCTTTTCGCAGGGTAACAAATTGTCTCGTTGCGATCGCGTTACTTTTCGTGTGTGTTGGGCGGGTTGCTTCGCAGGGTAACAATTCGGGAAGTCCTTACCAGGATCTTTCGCATTTCAGCCACGTATTCGGGAGGGAAAAACACTACCGGCTGTATTTGCCGAAAGGATATCAACAGGGGAGTCATCGTTACCCGGTGATCTATTTCTTCCATGGCTGGGGCGGACGTCACTATATGGACCCAAGTGCAAAGCTGGAGTACGGAATGATCAAAGACCTGGTCGATACGTATCGGGCTATCCTGGTGATGTGGGACGGCAATTATGAGGAAGAACAGCCACGTCCGTACAATATGGGTTATCATGAAAACATCACCTCAGAAATCCAGATGAAGGATTATTTTCTTGAACTGGTGGCGCACGTGGACTCGACTTACCGGACACATGCGGATCGCGAACACCGCGGCATTATCGGTTTCAGCATGGGAGGAATGATGTCGTGGTTCCTGGCGGGAAAATATCCCGACAAGGTTTGCGCAGCAGTGAATATGACGGGAAGTCCGGAGTTTTTCATAGGCTACCCCGATAATCATACGCTTCTTCCACTTCGCTACGCGTTCAAAAACCTGAAAGATGTGAGGATACGATTGCACAACAGCACCAACGGCGAACTCGCACACCTCAATGGAGAAGTCAATAAGGGCGCGCAATGGGAACGCGGCCTTGCTTATTCCTATGAACAGTTCCGCGGCGGTCACATGGTTGACGATCCCGGTGAGACAAAGGTATTCGAGACGGCGATGAACTATGTTGTTGACGCATTTCGCCATCCGTTACCCAGGTCCGATCGCTGGTGGCATTATGATTTTTATCCTGAATTTGAAGTGTGGAATTACGCAGTCAGAACCGACAAAAAGGAACCCGGCTTCGTGGTACTGAAGGGCGTTTCAAAAAGTGGTTTCGGAATTACCAGCATGAGATGGTTACCCGACGGCCCTCCCATTGGAGGACTGACAGCCCACGTGACGACAGCGCCTCTGTACGACATCAACACTACCTATAACGTTGTTGAATATTCTGTGAAATCCGGAAAGACGACCAAAACCATAGCGAAATCTGACGGGGCAGGGAGATTGGAGCTTAGTTTCAATGAGGGTACTGAAGCTGGAATTTTCAAAGAGGGGGAATCAGCTGACCTCGTTGTTGTCGCTTACCAGATCGAGGGCAACAAACGCTTCTTGCGGACAGGGCGGGAGAGCGAGCTTACCGTCACGGTATTTAATCGTGGAGGACAACCGGCCAAGCAAGTTGAGGTGGAGTTGAATCCACAGGAAGGAGCTTCATTTTCGGTGGTGAACAAGACAGTCACCGTTGGAATGGGAGAAAAAGAACGCGTCGCGTCAGTGCCATTCCGGGTCCGTACTGACAAGGTTCCTCCGACCCACGCTGAGCCGGCGTGGATCAGGATTGGGGTTACGATGAAATCGGGAACGCGCTCATTTGAAGATGAACTGGTCCTGCCCGTTTTTTTTGATGTGCCGCCGTTCGAAGAAGTTATTGTAGATGATGGCCGCGTCATCCGCGACAAGGCCTACGGGGAGGGTAATGGTGATGGTGTGCCCGCGGCGGGGGAGGCGGTAATGCTTTATGCAGGTGACCATCGGCTAAGGCTTTATACGGATGATCCGTATGTCGATACGGAATCCGAAAGGCTGGCCGATGAGGTGATACCATCCAGATGGCCGGATGGCTTCAGCCTGAGTTCCATCATAAAGATCAGCGAAAACTGCCCGGCTGGGCACGTTATCGAATTTCTGGCCAGCTACGACACCAAGGAATTCGAAACCATCGAAAGAAAGGTAACCTGGCGGACTGTCTCACTCCGGGTGGAGGAATAGTCGCGCACTTATCTCCCGGCACAATATTCTTGGCGTGTTTCCGGATAATATGTACATTCAAAAACCTAAAAACTTAACGTCATTAGTTATGAAAGCGCTTCTTTCATGTGTTGCAACTGTGGCTATCCTGGTAACCCTGCAGGGCTTTGATCAGAATGATGGCTGGATCACCTTGTTCGATGGTAAAACCCTCAAGGGTTGGAAAGTGAATGAAAATCCCGGAACGTTCACCGTTGCTGACGGCATGATCGTAGCCTTTGGACCCAGGGCTCATCTTTTCTATGATGGGGAGGTCATGGACCATACGTTTAACGACTTTGAATGGAAGGCAGATGTAATGACCACACCGGGCTCCAACTCGGGAATGTATGTACACACCGCGTTCCTTGAGGAGGGATGGCCTTCGAAGGGCATTGAGATTCAGGTGAACAACTCACACAGCGACTGGCGCAGAACGGGCAGTGTGTATGCCTTGCAGGATGTCAAAGAGCCGCCTGCCAAAGACAACGAATGGTTCACTCAGCACATTATAGTGAAAGGCAACACGATCACTGTAAAGGTAAACGGCAAGACCATCAACAAATACACCGACGCGGAAGGAAAGTTAAGCGGAGGTACGATAGCCTTGCAGGGTCATGACCCGGCGAGCAAAGTATTCTATAAGAATATTATGGTCCGGATGAGTAAATAAGGTTGAAGATTGAAGGGTTGAATAGTTGAATAGAAGTTAAAATTAAAAGTGTTAGTAATCCCAAAACTTTCTGGTTTGGCGAAAGCGTTTTGCCGGCTTTGCCTATTGCCTGCTGCCCATTACCTACTCCTCATTGCCTACTGCCTGCTGTTATCGGGTTGTAATACAGCTTCAACCTCCGAGCATGAAATTGCCACCGATTCCGTTTCCATTGCAAATGGACGTCAGTTGTTCGATCGCGATTGCAGTTCGTGCCATAACTTCAGACAGGATGGGATCGGTCCGCAACTGACAGGTATAGCTGGAGAAGTTTCCGCGGATTGGTTGCGCAGTTTTATCAGGAACCCGCAGGAGGTAATCAATTCCGGGGATGCACGCGCGCAAACACTGTTCACATCGTATCGTACGATCATGCCTTCATTTGCGCATTACTCGGACGAAGACGTCAACATGGTCATCGCATTTTTGAATTCCCGCAAGGAAAGGCCGGAGAGACGGCGCACCCGCAATCCGGATGCACTGGAAGATCCGATTCCTGAGGCCATACCCATGTCCGACCTGGTCGTGGGACTTGAAGAGATCACACAGATACCGCCTTCAGCCGAACCCCCTTTGCGCACCCGGATCGCCAAGCTCGACTTCAGGCCGGATACAAAGGAATTGTTCATGCTGGATCTGAGAGGCAAGCTTTATTATCTGGATAATGACCAGCCAGAAGTCTACATGGACATGGCAGCGGTACGGCCTGCCTTTATCAACACACCCGGACTGGCAACAGGTTTCGGCAGTTTTGCCTTTCATCCGGAATTCGGCAAGAACGGGCTTCTGTACACCACGCACACCGAAGGCCCCGGGTCGGGAATAGCTGACTTCAGTTATAACGATTCTATTAAGGTCCTGCTTCAATGGGTGCTTACCGAATGGAAGACGGATAAGCCGGAGGCCATTCCTTTTTCAGGGAAAGGGCGCGAGCTATTCCGGATCAACATGGTGCATTCGTTTCATGGGGTTCAGGAGATAACCTTCAATCCCTTGTCGAAACCAGGCAGTGAAGACTATGGCCTGCTTTATATCGGGATCGGCGACGGATCCAGCGTGGAATTTGGATATCCGTTCCTGGTCCACTCCACGTCAACCATATGGGGAAGCATTGTTCGGATAGATCCGGCAGGAAGGAACAGCGCGAACGGGCAATACGGTATCCCCAGGACAAATCCCTTTGCCGGAAACAAAAAACCGAACGTACTTGGTGAGATCTACGCCTACGGTTTCAGGAATCCCCACCGGATAACCTGGAGCAGGTCGGGTCAGATGCTGGCGTCGAATATAGGCCACCACAATATCGAATCGCTGAACCTCATTCTTCCCGGTCACGATTACGGCTGGCACATCCGTGAGGGCACCTTCGTGATGGATGCCTACACTAACATGAGCGACGTGTTTGCATTGCCGCCTGATGACTCTATCTATCACGTTACCTATCCGGTAGCCCAATATGATCATGATGAAGGTAATGCGATTTCCGGCGGATATGAGTATTGGGGGAAGGTGGTCCCTGAACTGATAGGCAAATACATTTTCGGTGATATCGTTAGCGGCCGCTTGTTTTATGTAGAGATGAACGACCTGAAGTTGGGAAGCCAGGCGCCCATCCGCGAATTCCAGGTCTCCCTCAACGGCGAACGGAAGACCTTCCCGCAAATTTGCGGGAATAACCGTGTCGACCTTAGATTCGGCCGCGACGCGCAGGGGGAGCTCTATGTTTTTACCAAACCGGACGGGAAGGTATACAAAATAATGAGTGAATGAGTGAATGAGTGAATGAGCGAATGGAAGCTGAGTAAACTTTCCCCAGTGGACCATTCCGTAAAGCTTCCGGGCAAGCGTCAACGATACCCGAACACACCCGCCGGCGCTTTACGAAAACGGTCTTTTTGAGTTCCCACCAGGCAGTACAGTTTCCAGGCGCAATGCACTATGCCGGAGACCTTCGTGGAATTGTGGTGGCAGCTGGAAACAAGGCAGAACATCACATTTTAGGTTAATGAAAGGCCAAGAAAGACACTGGTGATAGCCAGTGACATTGTGTTCTATGCGAATTTGTTGCCACAAATTCGGCTTACGGATTTTGACGCCTCAGATGCGATCACGGTTACAAAATTGTTCGATAAAGAGACAAAGGTGATCGAAAATGACACAGCGAATACGTCCCGGAGTCGGAAGAGTTTGTGAAGACCCGCGACTGATACCGAAATGGCAACAGATCACTTCCGGGGGTCATTCCGTGAATTTAGCGAAAGTGAACAATGGTGGCCGTTAATCCAGCGAGGTGCTGTAAATAACGTTCGATTCGTTGTAACCGGTAAGCAACTTCTCAAAATTCACAGCGCTATTGTCAAGCCTGTTCCCATTGCAGTCGTACAGTATGCATCCAAGACAACTCATGATCCAGGGCTGATGCATGATAACAGTAGCCCCATCAACCTGAATAGCATAGATGTTCCCCTGAAGCGATACCTCGTGTTCTGATCGTTGAATCAATTCGTGAAGCCAGTCCAGCTGGTCAGGCGAACTACCGCACTTGTTGCTGGCTCTGAATAGCGCAGCCCTGGTTTCGTCATCGTAGATATCATCAGCGGTGCACGATAGGAAGATCACGAGACAGAACAGGCAGGTTTTGAGTAGCATGGCGGGTGGTTTAGGGCTTGTACCCGATTAGACACGGAAACACGGTGTATTGGTTGGAATCCCGGGCCGTACATCCGGGATTTGGAATGGACACCGTATTCCCGAATTCCGGTTCAACCAGGCTGGCGATCTGAGAAGGCAACTTACTCGTTCCTCAGGGTATCCACCGGGTTTGACCGGGCCGCTTTCAGGATCGTGGAGCTGGTCGTGAGAATTCCTATACCAAAGATCATAAGCGCGCAAAGCACTACAGGAATTATTCCTACCGCGATGTGATAGGCGTAGATCTTGGACAACAGTGTATCCGTGAGGAAATAGCCACCGATAGACCCGAGCACTGCGGCGACCGACAGTACGATTACAAACTCCCTGTTAAGCAGACTCATGATGTTGCTAACGGTCGCGCCCAGGGCTTTTCGGATCCCGATCTCCTTCGTTCGCCTGGCAATATTCAGTGAAGCCAGGGAAAAAATTCCCGATGCCGAAAGGAGGCCACCCAGTATGGTGATGAACAGGAATATCTTTTCCAGGTTAGCGTTGGTTTCTCTGCTTCCCTGCAGGACCACATCATCCTGGAACTGGCTTTCAAATGGCCGGGTAGGGAAGACCTCCTTCCAGGTAGCCTCCAGGTATTCTTGAATTTCCGGCAGATCCCTGTGTTCTGTTTTTACCAGCAGCGATATGTATTGGTTTTTCGCGGCCGGATAGAACACAAATGGCTCCGGCTCTTTCGAGCGGAACAGATTATCAACATGATTTTCCAGGACACCAAGGATCGTTCTCCGGTGATTGTGCAACACAATGATCTTGTCAATGGGATCTTTCATGCCGGTCTTTTCAAGGAAGGCCTTGTTCACAATTACACCATCTTCCTGATCGGATGCATTTTCAAGGTCAAACGTACGTCCTTCAGAAATCCGGAGTCCGATTGTTTCGAAATAGTTCTTCCCTACACCCAGTGCCTGTACGTCGTACTGGCCGGTGTCGACGAGTATGGGTGTCTGGTACGTATTGCGTCCGATATTGCCATCGCTTACCCCTATGCTAAGTATCTTATGGTTTCCGGTGATAGCATTCTTTATTACTTCGTAATCCCGTTCACCTTGCAAGCCAACGGTTATGAGCATGTCCTTATCATAGCCAAATTTGATCCGTTCCTGGTATTTGGTATTTTGTATGAAGACGACCCCCGCTACAAGGACGATAACCGACAAAGCAAACTGCATTGCTACCAGTGTTCGTGTAAGCGCAGTTGTTCCCTTGATCTTTACGCCGCCTTTGAGTAGCATTGTTGGTTTCAACCTACTGCTGGACAACGCGGGATAGATTCCGGCCAGGAACGAGGCCAGGAATACCATGAAGACGAGCGCCACCAACAAGTTGACGCCATCCAGGTCGGCGAGACCATACGGCAACCGCCACATGCTGGTAAAAGCCGGCACGATCAGTTGGGCCAACAGAAGTCCGACTGCCAGCGCCATGGAAATAGTGAGTAGGGTCTCCATGAGAAATTGCGTCATGATTTGTCCACTGGCAGCTCCTACTGATTTTCTTACGCCAACTTCCTTCAGGCGTTTGGCGCTAATTGCAATAGACGTGTTGGTCAGGTTGAAGCAGGCAATGAGAAGTATGAGCAAAGCCATCGACGTAAAAACAATAAGGGGCACAGCGCTCATCCTGTGCGTTACCCAGTTGTAACGAATGTCGTCCTGAGTATAGGCTGACTTGAAGGGCACCAGCTCATAGGATTCCACTACAACATCCGTTCTGAGCTTGTTCCGATTGGGTATGTATTTATCGAACTGCTTGCTAACCTGTGCCGCAATATCCGGTGAGGATAGTTTCACAAAAGTTGCGGGGTTTCGCCAGTCGCTCCAATCGTCGGTAGCAATCTTGTTGATGTCCATGAAGTTCTCAATCCGCATCAAGGCATCCATCGTAAAGGTACTGTTCAGGGGAACCTTCCTAAGGACCCCCCCAACCAACATTTCAATTTCGGTCTCATTCACAGTGCTTAACACCATGAGTTTCCCCACCGGATCCGCATCGCCGAAATATTTTTTGGCCAGCTTTTCGCTCAGGAATATGCTGTTCTTTTCTTTGAAAAATTTATGACTTCCCGTTACCAGCGGATAATCAAAAAGATCAAAGAAGGTGCTGTCGGTAAAAGCAATCCCCCCCTCATTAAATGCCTTATCCTCGTAGCGCAAGGCGCCACCACCATAAAGAAAACGCGCATATGCTTCTATCCCGGCAATTTCTTCGGCAGCTATGGGTGCCATAACGATCGGAGCCTGAACATCCCTGGCGATCCTGCCGTCTTTTTCCTTTGACAGGGTATGGAATTTGAATATTCGGGAGACCCTCTCAGAATCGTGAAACTTGTCGAACTCAATATTGAAAGCGAGAAGGAGATAGGCTGTAATGCAACAGGCGAGGGATATGCCAAGCCCAAGGGTGTTGATGACCACGTAGCTTTTGTTCTTCAGAAGGGTTCTGAATGCAACCCGTAAATAATTCTTTATCATGGGCGAGGGGTTAGCGTATTTTGATAGCCTTCAAAGGCGCAAATATGTAGCCAATAAGGAATGTTTCTTACCAACACGTTACAGCCGATTTGTCAAAAACCAGATTGTTCGAAAGCGGATAATAGTGTACGAAGATGTACACCTCATCTTGATCTTTCCGGTTAGACGCAACTTCAGGGACAGAGGTTGCTTTCACAGCGGAACTGCCCCCAATCCGGTGATTCATATCATGTCCTCAACGAACACCCTTCACTTTCATCCTCAATACATATACCGACTTTGATGCAGTGATAAACAAAGTCTTCCCGTCCTTGCCGCCGAAACAGACATTGGCGGTCCAGGGTTCGTCGACGGAAATGTATTCGATCTGTTTTCCCCTTGAATTGAAAACGGTAATGCCGCGGCCCGTGATGTACACGTTGCCCTTGTTATCCACGGTCATTCCATCAGAACCCATTTCAGTGAAAAGTCGCCGGTCCGACAGCGTGCCCTCCGGGTTAATACGGAACGCATACGTTTTCTTATCGTTGATATCCGCTACATACAGCGTTTTGCCATCCCGCGCGCCCACGATTCCATTGGGCCTGACAAATCCTGTCGCGGCCACGGACAATGTTTTTCTATCGGGGGAAACGTAGTAGACGTCTTCTTCTTCTATTTCCCGGGTTGTTCTTGTCCAATAGTCCCGCTTGTAGAAGGGATCAGTAAAATAAATCCCGCCCCTGGAGTCCACCCACAAATCATTCGGACCGTTGAGTTTCTTTCCTTCGAAATCCCTGACCAGCACCGTAACGTTCTTATTCCGGTCGATCAGCCACAACTGGTTGTCCCGGTCGGCGCACGAGATCAGATTTCCATCGTTGTCAAAATACAGTCCGTTTGACCGCCCTGCGCCTTCCATAAATACCGTCATCGCCCCATCCGTTGACCACTTCATGATCCGGTCATTGGGCTGGTCGGTGAAGAACACGTTTCCCTCCGGATCGACCGCGGGTCCTTCTGTGAATTTGAATTCCGACGATAGTTTGGTAAGCACAGCGTCTTTGGCTATTACGTTGCCGACCGCTGCTTTTTCCTGTTGTGCCACAGCGATATTCCAGTGTACTGCCAGCAGCAGAAGGGGAATTAAGGACAACGAGCATTTCATGCGCAATTTGTTCGGCCTGTGCCAGGGTCTGCAATGTAGTAAGGACAGTATGGTATAGCAAGATGAAATATTCCGATGGTCACGCTACCACGAACAAAGAAATTCCTATTGACCTGCGCGTTCATGACTTGTTTCCTTCGGAAAATGCACGCAGACTTCATCGTGCATGGTGTAGAGACGGTACTGGTAGCCGTCGTGCACCAGGATCGGGCTGGATTTATTTTCGCGCATGATAGGATTGTGCTCGTATTTGGTCCAACGAATGAGATCATTGGAAATGGCTACGCAACTGGTCCATTCATGCCAGTCCTCATACGCGGTGGCGTGGTAATAGGCATAATACTTTCCCTCATGATATACGATCTGGTTTACGGCCACACCGTATTGATCATACGTTTCAGGTCCTGTTTTTATCACCGGTTCATCCTGGATGTTTGTCCACGTCAGGCGGTCCGTTGAACGGGCCAGCCATATGCCCCGGTCGCCGCGTTCATAGAAGAGGTACCAGACTCCGTCTTCAATCCACACGGTTGGTGTGCCATAAGGACCGTTGTCAATCGGGTTGCCATTGACCTTCCGGACATCCAGGGGACCGTATTCCTTCCAATTTACACGATCGGGAGACGTGAGCATATGGGCGATGTCGTCAGTGCCTTCCGCAAACATGTAGTAGAGGCTATCGGACTTAACAACCATTATGTCCTCAACCCAGCCGGAATCAACGATCGGATTTTCCGCATAGCGTGTCCATACCAGCCCATCCGGCGAGGTGGCATAACCCAGGTGCATCGACTCTTCTGGTCCTTCGCGGAAACCGGTGTACCACATGTGGTATTGTCCCTCTTCCCGGAGTATAAATCCGCGTTCACGGATTTTCTGGTCCCAGGTATCTGTGCCCGTGCCTTTGAAGACGGGATTTTTTTCGTAGGAAGTAAAGTCAAGAATTTCCGAAGGATACCGGACGGATCCGGGCCCTTTTTCCTGCGGGTTTGGTTGCCTGCATCCGGCAGCCACCAGTACAAACAGTACGATAAATCCTTTCATAGAGCAGGTTTCGCAGTCAAAAATCGGGGTTGTTCCATTGCCTAGTGCCAACTTTTCGCGTTCTTGAGAGCAGGGAACAAAATACACAAATCGGAGTAAGATATGAAACGCAGAAAATTCATTAAGGGCACGGGTGCAGCGCTCGCAGGAACAGTTTTGGCACATGCGGGAGTGATGAGTGCCGCGGCCAGTTGCATGCTTGCCGACAAACTCAACATTGGCGTGATCGGATGCAATGGCATGGGATGGTCAAACACAAACTCGTTGTTGAAGATGAAGGATGTGGATCTGGTTGCGATTTGCGATGTGGATGACAACGTGGTTCAGCAACGGGTAGCCGACTATAAGAAACTGAGGAATAATAAACCGAAAACATACAAAGACTATCGTGAACTACTCAATAACCAGGAGATCGATGCTGTTGTGATCGGCACGCCGGACCATTGGCATTGCCGGATCATGGTCGATGCCGTAAATGCCGGGAAGCATGTATATGTGGAAAAACCCATTGCAAACAGCATCGAGGAAAGCCGGATCATGGTAGCTGCCCAGGAAAAAACCGGGAAGGTGGTACAGGCCGGGCAATGGCAGCGAAGCGGACCGCACTATAGAAAGGCCATTGAGATCGTGCAATCTGGTGTCCTTGGCAGGATCCGTCTTGTCAAGGTGTGGGCTTACCAGGGATGGATGAAACCGGTTCCCGTAGTTGCCGACTCAACCCCGCCGGCTGGAGTCGACTATAAGTTCTGGCTCGGTCCAGCCCCTGAGAGACCGTTTAACCAGAACCGTTTCCACTTTAATTTCCGGTGGTTCTGGGATTATGCGGGCGGCTTGATGACCGACTGGGGTGTGCACGAAATCGATATTGCTTTATATGCCATGCAGACGGAGTCGCCGATTTCCGTTATGGCGTCGGGCGGCAAGCTGGCTTATCCCGATGATGCCTCTGAAACACCCGATACACTACAGACCGTCTTTCAATACAAAGATTTCAATATGCTCTGGGAACATGCCACGGGCATTGACAATGGTCCTTATCATCGTACCGAGGGCATAGCATTTATTGGAAACAACGGTACCCTCGTGGTAAATCGGGGTGGTTATGAAGTGCTGGTAGAAAACGAATCAGAAGGTTATTCCAGCACGGGCAAACCGAAGATGGAACTTATAGAAACCTATGCCAAACCTGCCGAACTAAATTACCTGGACCTGCACACGCAGAATTTTGTGGAAGCCGTGCGGAAGAACAGTCAGGAAGCGCTCAATACACCTATCCGTTCCGGAAGTATTGCAGCAATAAACGCCCACATGGGCAACATTGCCTATAAGACCGGGAAAAAGGTCTTCTGGGACGAGAAGAGCAATGGCTTCGTTGACAACACCGCCGCAAATGACCTGATCACCCCGGAGTACCACAACGGATGGAAGATCCCCGTTGTATAGGTGTTGAGGTGTTGATGTATCGAGGGGACGCCAGTGCCTTCGACAAGCTCAGTCATCGCCGACACCCGTGCGAGCGTAGGAGGAAATCCTCGAACCTTATTTATAACTTGAATGCCTGACGGGCGACAAGCTTCCATGCGTTCCCGTCTTTCTGCCATACGAGGAGTATGCCCAGATTGACCGGACTGTTATTTGCTTCGCCATGAAGTTCGTGCCGGACAAGCGCGATGTTGCCTGCGATCTTCACGGTTTGATTGGTGAGGTTAATGGTGCTAAAGTCGGATTTGCCGCTGGTCAATGCGTCAACGAATGCGGCCTTGTCTTCGATAAGTCCGTTTGAATGTCCGTAGGTCAGATCAGCGGAAGTTAGTGCCTCCAGCGCTGCCTTGTCAGCGTCGAGCATAGCTTTACGCAGCCCTTCGACGGCATTGGCAACTGCTTTCTCATCCCGGGACTGTGCGTTGGACAAGGAACAGGAAAAGAGGAATGCGATAAGTAATACGTGTGACTTCTTCATAACTATTCGTATGTGAATTCAATGTAGGAATGATTCCTGAACGGGCGAAATATATTTTATGGAAGGTCGGAGACCGGTAAAGCGCCTCAACAAAAATTGCCTTCTGGGAAATGAAGGCGTATAACTTCTCCAAAAATAATGCGAATTTTGCCGCGCATGGAGTTACAGCGCAAGCATCGCTTTTTTATAAGCGTCTTCTTTTTTCTTTCCGGATTTTGTTTTTCTACCTGGGCATCCAGAATCCCCACCATCAAGACACTCTTCGCCTTTAATGATGCGGAGCTGGGGACCATGCTTCTTCTGATGCCCCTGAGTTCACTCGCCGGACTCCCCATCTCGGGATGGCTGGTCTCCCGTTACAACAGCCGTGGGCCGCTCATTGTATCCCTTGCTCTGCTTGCGGGCTCTCTCACCCTGATCGGAATGGCAACGTCTGTCGTTGTACTTGGAGTGGGTATGAGCTTGTTCTCCTTCCACTTGAGAATACTGGGTATCGCCATTAATTCGCAGGGTCTGACGCTTCAAAAACAGACCGAAAGGAAGATCTTCGGATCGTTTCATGGCCTGTGGAGTACCGGAGGTATTGCCGGTGTTGGTTTCTCCACTTTTGTAATTGCGGCAGGGATAAAAATGCCCCTGCACCTGGTAATTGTTTCGGTGATCACCCTATTGACGGGCCTGTATTCCTATCGGTTCCTTTTGCGCAACGACCGCTCGACCACGGGCAATAAATTGATCCTGGGAAAACCGGATCCCCTCCTCGTTATTCTGGGAATGCTCGTTTTCCTTGCCTCCATTTGCGAAGGAGGGATGTTTGACTGGAGTGGGGTGTACTTTAAAGAAGTGGTAAAAGTTGATCTTTTCACCTGGGGGTACCTGATTTTCATGATCTGCATGGCGCTGTCCCGGTTTGCCACCGACTGGTTTGTCGAAGAGGTCGGAATGCCAATGACGTTTGGGTTCAGCGCCCTGTTTATATTTGCAGGAATCGGACTCGCCGTAATGTTCCCGGCGTTCTGGCCTTGCATGGCCGGTTTTTGCCTGGTTGGTCTGGGGACAGCCCCCGTCATTCCCATAACCTTTATGCTGGCTTCCACGGTCGAGAAATACGCACCGCCCATGACGATCTCTATCATTGCCACCTATGGTATTGCCGGTGTATTCCTCGGCCCGCCCCTGATCGGGTACCTGGCTCACGCGTTCGATCTGCGGATCGCCTTTATCACGTTTGCCATCTCCGGACTTATGCTGATCCCCGTTTCCCGAATGTTTTTCAGAAGACAACGTAAGCGAAGGTAAGCCTTTTGAACGGGAGGATCATATCGCAGTTAACACGGCATTCACACAACCTCACTCACCACCTTTTTCATTTTTTCCAGACCGGTCCTGGCAACGGTAAGCGGATCCTGTGCCCAGTAGTCGCGGTTGAAAAGTTCGAGCGACAGGATCTTTTGGCCACTCATATTCTTCAGGTGAGTAAGGAGTTGTTTCAGGGGAGCTACGCCATCGCCGGGATAGATGCGGTCTCTGTCCTGCAGCTGCTCGCGCGGAATGGACCCTGGGTAGTCATTCATGTGAAAGATCTCCACGACACTGCCGTCCAGCATCTTCATGCAGTCAAACCCGGAGTTGCCGCGGTGCAGGTGGTAAACGTCTGCCAGAATACGGACACCTGGATCGTTCGCCACTGCCGCTGCCATCAGTGCCTGCCCAAGGTGATAGAACACGGACGCTCCCCAGACTTCAAGCTGAGGAGTAACGCCGGTCTGACGACCAAGGTCAAGGAGTTCCTTGTATCGCTGTCCCACTTTATACAGATCGGGAGCAGTGGTGACTCCCGCAGCGGGCGCCGCAATGCGCGGGCAGTCGAGAGCAGCCATGATCTCCATTTCCTCTTTCATCTGAACAAACCCTGCCTTGCGCTTTTCGTCATCATCGGTCATCCACGGAGCGAACCCGATGGCATTGACAACAGGCAGTTTGCTGTCGGTCGTCAGCTTTCTTAACGCGCTCAGTGATTTGCCGCTATCCATGTACGCCCGGAGATCTCCGATCCATACTTCAATGCAGTCGTAGCCGGCACGGGCCGCGATGTCAATGTATTTCTCGACACCCAACTTTTGTCCGCTGATGGTGCTGGTGTTCAAGGAAAACGTAAACTTGTCTTTCTTTTGAGCGGCGGAATCGCCTCCGGCAGAATAACCCAATGGTCCCATCAATGACAGTCCGGCAGCGACAGATGCTGTTTTCAGGGCGTCTCTTCTTTTCATGGCGATCGGTATGCTGGTTTGTTTTCAGGAAAGATAGGAAAAGTTTGTTTTCCTGATGAAGCAATTCTGTCAAGCGGCAGGAAGCGAGCACGATTGAAGGAGTTCCTTTACATGGTGCGGGAGCTTCGGAGGGCAAAGGCCGATCACTGGTTACTGATCATCGTTCTCCACGGTCTTCACCGTAACCTAATCGTTTGCTTGTGTGTGCCTACTCGCTACTGCCAACTAATCTTGCTTCCGCTCCTTTTTTACCTCGGCCTACTGCGATGCAAACAAGCGCATCCGAACATTTCCCCGCCCCGGAGTACCTTATAGCGCTGTCCGACTTTTTCCGCTTCCCTGACAAATTCACTCACGTCGGCGGTATTAAATGTGAACATATCGTAATGACAGGGGATAACCCATCCCGCATTGATGGCACGTCCAAGCTCCGCCGCTTCCCTGCAATTGAGATTTCCGGCAACTCTCCGTGCAGGATCGTTGCCATTGATCGGAAGAATGGCGACATCCACGGAAAAGGGTCTTAGCAGATCGACCATGCCATCATACCAAAGTGTGTCTCCGCTGTGGTAGATCGTGCGATCGCCGAATTGGATAACGTATCCCATGAACCGGCAGTTGCCGTTCTCGTCACGTTCAATCTCGTTGTGCTTCGCCGGGACACCGGTAAAAGTGAATTCACCTGCTGTTACGGATGATCCGTCCGTCAGGCCGGTCGGGAAATTCAATCCACATCCGGTTCTTTCGGATACAAACTGCCGGTTGGCTTCCGGGATAATGAACGTAATTCCCGGGCTATTTTTCAAAACAGGTATCAGCGTCTCTGCATCCAGATGGTCGGTATGATTATGACTTGATGTGACCACCGTGATATTCTTCAGTAATCCCGGGTCCACCACGCGTTCGCTCATTCGTACGTGCGGCTTTTCAGTCTGTGCATACTTTATGGTAAGGGAATCTGATAAGTACGGATCGATGAGCACACGTTGACCCCTCCACTGCAGTAAAAATCCGCTTTGACCGAGCCACCAGATATAGAAATTATCTTCATCCGGAACAAAGGCGTCCATCTCAGCGATCAGGGCCTCATCTTTCTTTATGGCCGGTATATGTTTCAAAGTGTTTCCCTGACGATTTTTGCTCCGCTTACCATGTTCTTCAGCTTCAACCTGGCGGCCCAACGGGCAGTCTGGCTCAGGCCGCAATCGGGAGCCACGGAGAAGCGATCGGCAGGAACAAACTGCAGGCAACGCCTGATCCTTTCCGCAACATCGTCGGGCGTTTCTATGTAGTAGTTCTTTACATCGACTATCCCCGCCGCTACGTGCATTTTTTCCCCGAAGACCTTTAGTAATTCAAGCTCGGCAAATTCACGGTTGGCCATCTCCACGTGGATCTCGTCTACGGTCAGATCGAGAAAATCCGGGAGCATCGGTTTGATACTGCGGTAGCCGACGGACCTTCCCCTGAAGTTCCCGAAGCACAGATGCGTACTTAACCTTGTTTTTCCGGTGATGGGTTTTACCGTGCGATTGAAAATATCGACAAAGCGCCTGGTGTCTTCCCGGTACGCGTAACAACTCATGGAAGGTTCATCCACGGTGACCTCTTCGCATCCGGCCGCCACCAGGTCTTCAAGCTCTTTGCTTACGATGGGAAGCAGGGCCTCCGTGATTTCATAGCGGTCTTTGTAGGTTTTGTTGGGCAGGAGTCGCCCGCTGAGGGTGTAGGGCCCTGGAATGCTTGCCTTCAACACGGGTCCCTTCGGAGCGAGCTTCTTCAGCCGCACGAATTCCTTTACTGCTCCCAATCCTTCCGGCGCATGAAGTTCGCCCACAATAGTATTCCTCCCCCGCTGGTCATGGGCCGGTGGACCAAATTTGCGGGTTTCGGATTGGTTGTTCTCAATTCCTTTTATATAACCGTAAAAGGACAGGTTGAAATCCAGCCGGGTCTGCTCGCCGTCGGTAATAACATCCAGGCCGGCATTCACCTGATCGTGAATGGCGGCGACAACCGCGTCCTCAATCATCTCTTCAATGTCGGCTGCGCCAAACTTGTCCAGATTCTGTGAAGCAAATTCCAACCATCCTGGAAAGGGATAACTGCCGATCACCGTTGTACGAATGGGAATTGATTGCATGCTCTTCGATTTTTTGAGGTAGTTACTTTTTCATACCTACGCCGGCGTATAGCCTGGCTAGACGATGCGCGTGTTCGTCGTAGGCGCTTTCAAATAAGGATACGGCCCGTTCCTTTCCGACGATCGCTGCGCTGGTTAGCACCTTTGGAGGATCGCCGGCATCCGTCAACAACTTGGCTACTTCGGCTTTGATGCAGTTAATGAGCATGGCACCGCCTACCGTGGAACCCGGTGATACAGGGGTATCCAACCCGGGAACGTGAACCATTGCATCACCCACGGGCGCACCGGTATCCAGTACGATGTCGGCAAAGTCGGTGAGCTTTTTGCCGTCACCGCGTTTGCTCTCGGTTTTTTCCAGGTGTGCCAGGGTGACCAGGGCTACAACCCGGATCTTGTTTTGCCGGAAAAGCTCGGCCACCTCAACGGGAACGTTATTGCAGCCGCTGGATGATATCACCAGGGCAGAGTCCTTCGCGTTCAGGTCATAGTTGCGCAGTATGCGTTCGGCCAATCCCGAAACATTTTCCAGAAACATGGCCTGACGCTGGCCGTTGGCACCGACGACGAGGTTGTGAAACGTGAGTGACAACTCTACTATCGGATTATAGCCCGGATAGGATCCGTATCGCGGCCACATCTCCTCAACCATAATGCGGCTGTGGCCACTGCCGAATACGTGCACCATACGGCCGGAAAGTATGGTTTCGGCAAACCAGCGCGCGGTCTCTGTGATCTTATGCTGCTGCGCGGTAACGGTGTCAATGATTTCGCGGCACCGCTGCAGGTACATTTCCGTAAGACTCATATGGCTGACAATTCTAATCCCTTGATTACGTCTCCGGCATAACAGGCTGCGCCGATAGCCCCGGCCAAATCGCCTTGCTGTGCTTTTACGATCTCAACCCGGTTTCCACCCGCTCTCCATTCGTATTCGGCAACAAGCCTTTCGAGCGGTTCAAAGAGGTCCTTACCAGCCTCGGTGATGCCGCCGCCCAGCACAATGACTTCCGGAGAAAGGATGTTGGTGATCGAAACTATACCTACCGCCAGTTTTCTTAGGGAGGTAGTCCAGACTTCGTTGGCAAAACCATCACCATTGCGCACAGCCTTCAACAACCCGTGTGTGGAAGAGAACCTTCCCTGAGAGCGTTTCGACACGGTGGCATTGCCAATGGAATCCTCCAGGCTTCCCGGTGTGCCGGTTACCCCCGCGTCGCCCTGGTCGTTGATCACCATATGCCCGATGTGACCGGCTTTGTTGAAAGCACCGAGGTACGGTTTACCATCGATCATGATCGCTCCGCCAACCCCCGTCCCCAGAGTAAGCATCACCACATGTTTCCTGTCCTTTGCTGCGCCAAACTTTGCCTCGGCGATCATCGCAGCAACCGCATCGTTCAATACCACAGTTTCAATGCCGAGAAGATCTTTCCAAATAAGATTTTCGAGTCCCTGCATCCGCCCCGGCATTACCGCTATCGCCGAATGATCGGCGTTGGGCAGGCCGGGCGCGGCAATCCCAACCCGCGCCTGGTTGCCGGACTTCTTTCTCAGGTCGGCAACGATAGTGGCAATGGCATTTTTCCAAATGCGGCTGTCGCCATCATGCGTTGAAGTATATTGCTGATGCAATACGGTCCCTGTTTTGTCCACCAACACGGCTTTTATCCGCGTGGCGCCAAGGTCAACTCCAATTTCGGCGGCTTCCATCCCTTGTTCCCGATTTATGTTAAACGCTTCTCATTCGTTAATCTGTCCATCGCTTACGCTCCAGGCACCATCCACCGCTACGACCTGCCCGGTGGTGAATTTTGAGGCTTCGCTCATAAAATATACCGCAAGTCCGTCGAGGTCGTCAGGACGGCCAATCCTTCCCCCGTCCAGTGGCTGTTTGGTTGTTGTAAATGACATGATCGCCTTGTCCCCGGCAGCGCGCTGAGCCATGGGCGTTTCGATCAGTCCCGGGGCGATCACGTTTATGCGTATGTTGTATTTCGCGTAGTACGACGCAATGGATTTGCTGAATCCTATAACTGCAGATTTTGCCGCAGCATACGCGTGGGTTGTAAAGTATTGCGATGAAGGAGAGGTAGCAAGTACGGATCCCATATTCAGGATGGTCCCTGGTTTCTTGCGGTTGAGCAAATAATTGATCGCTGCCCGGTTGGAAAGCATGAGTGAGGTCAGGTTTAAGGCCAGTGTCTTGTTCCATCCGTCCAGTGACAGCTCGTGCAGCGGCCCGTCGCCAACTTGTCTGCCGCTGCCACCGGCAACGTGATACAATCCGTCGAAACCCCCGAATTCGTTATGGCATAGTCCGATGGCATTGGTGGCTGTTCCTTCTTCCACGGCATCTCCCTGAATAGCGATCGCCTTTTTGCCCAGGCGCGTTTGCGCTGCGTAGCTACTGGCATCATCCATCCCCACGATTACGACCCTTGCTCCACTTTCAATGAATGCAGCGGCCGCTGAAAGCCCGATACCGGTGGTACCGCCGATGATCACTAACGATTTATTCTCCAGATGTATGCCCTTCATGGGTGTAGCACTGTCATTATTTCCTCAGCAATAATGCAGTATGAATTGGCATTAAGTTAAGGTAATCATTTGTTTTTTTGCCAACTTGGATGGCATTTTAGTTGCCGGTTGTTTGGTGCAGCCTGACACAAAAACGGGCATAATTAGGTGTATTGTGTAAGGGCACATACCACCGGGCACAATGCCTGCAGTTTCATTCACAATCAAAGCATGCTGATGCGAATCTTTGTAACCGTTTTGATGCATGTGCTTCTTTGCCCGGATCTCCGTGGCCAGCCAAATGATCCGCCTTCATTCATTAAAGGAGTGTATGGCAATCCAGGTGCGTTATTGACAGAAGGGCATTCTTTCCGGTCACTGGGAGTGAATGCCGTCTTTGTGAGAAGCATTTCACTGGATGAATCATTGATGCGGTCGGCGAAGCAACAGGGCGTTCGTGTTTACGTGGAATTTCCAACCTTGAACGGGAAGGGATACGTGGAAGAACATCCTGAAGCATGGCCAGTCAATGAACGTGGTCAAAAATCCCCCGCCGCCGATTGGTTCATGGGTGTTTGCCCGACGGACCCGGATTTCAGGTCTTACCGGATGACTCAGCTGCGATCCATTCTAAGCTCTTTCGACGTAGACGGTATCTGGCTTGATTATCTCCACTGGCATGCGCAGTTTGAAACACCTGAACCAATTCTTCCGGAAACCTGCTTCTGTGACCGCTGCATTAAACAGTTTGCAAATGCACAGGATCTTACCGTTCCGGAAGGCGAGACCGCATATCGAGCACACTGGATACGCTCCAATCAGGATTCATCGTGGAGGGAATGGAGGTGCGGTATTGTAACGAACTGGGTAAGGGATATAGGGAACGAAGCAGATGCCTTGCGCCCTGGCATCTTGCTGGGCCTTTTTTATTGTGCGTGGTATCCTGATGATTTCGATGGCGCGCTTACGAGGATAATGGGCATCGATTTGAAAGCGCTGGCGGAAATTGCGGACGTATTTTCGCCGATGCTATTCCATAGCATGATGGGCCGGTCTGTAACCTGGGTCAAGGAATATCCCGCGTGGCTTCGATCGTATGTCGGACCAGCGCCACTCATCTGGCCGATTGTACAGGCGCACAACAAGCCTGGTATGGTCACCGCTAACGAATTCCGGCAGGTGATGATCAATGGATCGGCGCCGCCTTCCAGCGGGATAATGATGTTTTCGGAGCAGTCGCTACTGGCCGATGATGAAAAGCTTCTGGTTTTGAAGTTACTTTATAACGACTAGCGCAGGGCACCATACCTTTTATACAATGCTGCTGAATCTCACAGGTGGTTTTCTGGGAAGCGGTAAAACTACGGCCATTGCAGGCGCATGCCGGCAGTTGATGGCTGCCAACAGAACGGTGGGCGTGATCACCAATGACCAGGGTGAACAACAGGTGGATACGCTTTCGCTGGAGAATTTGGACATACCGGTACGCGAAGTGGCAAACGGTTGCTTTTGCTGCAACTACGATCAGCTCGATGCGCATATCCGATCCCTGGAACTGCAACGGCCGCCGGATGTGCTCTTCGCGGAATCTGTCGGCACGTGCACTGATCTGATAGCAACAATCGCAAAACCCTTGAACCTTGATCGACCGGACATCAGTGTTGTCATTTCTGTTTTTGCCGATGCGGCCTTTCTGGCTTCTTTACTGGAAGGTACTTCCCTGTTTATTGAAGAGACGGTCCGCTATATTTATCGAAAGCAATTGGAGGAAGCCGACCTGTTGATAATAAATAAAGTTGACCTGGTACGGCCTCCGCAAAGAGAAAGAATAGCGGGCATGCTGGCTTCGGAGTATCCGGGTAAGACGGTTTTGTACCAGAACTCCAGAAAGGATTCGGACATAACCCGATGGATTGAATTAGCCGGAAGTTGCCGGCCTGCACGGCGAGTATCCCTGGAACTGGATTACGCTGTCTACGGAGCAGGAGAAGCGCAGCTGGCCTGGCTTGACAAGAGGATAAGCATAGTGGGCCAGGGTGGGGCAGTAGTGATTGCCCGCAGGATCATGGATGGCATATTCCGCCGCATTCAGGAGCAGCGATTGTTTATCGGGCATCTCAAGTTTTTTGTTGAAACGGAGCGGTGGAAAAAAAAGATCAGTTTTACTCCTTCCACGACCGATTTTCCTTTGTTGCCGGACGATCGTGACATAAGAAATGTGAATATGGTCATTAATGCAAGAGTTCAAACCGATCCTCAACTGCTAACCGGAATAGTTGATGAAGTCATTGAACGTGCTTCACGGTCCGGCAATGTGATCATCCCGGGCGACTGGTCGGCTTTCGTTCCGGGATATCCGAGGCCTGCGCGGAGGATAGTAGGTGAATGAGTGAATGAGCGAATGAATGGTAGGACGCGGCCGCTTCTGCACCTGCTCCTGACCATTCTCCGGAAACCATTATCTTGGAAGCCTAAATGATATTTTATGGCAAAGTTTATAGAACTCCAGGTGTCGGATGATGAGGAAATAAAGACGGAACTGATCAATGTGGATTCCGTGGGCAGGATCTATCCAAGCCCCCAAAACAGCACAAAGAGTATCGTGGAATTGAGTTATCACAGCATGAACGACGCCCCGGTCTACCTCGAGGTGAATATGCCCTATGAGCGTTTGCGATTGAAGTTCTTGGAATGATGTTGTAAATTGTGCACCCTCTCCTCTTAGTTTTTGCGGGAAACCATACATTTTCCGCCAAATTCGTCTGGAAATGGATATTTTAATATAAAATTACACAAGTAAAAGCTATGGGTAAGTCACGGGAAACATGGAATAAGAAAGAGACCGAGAAAAAAAAGCGCAAAAAGCGGATGGACAAGGAGCAAAAGAAGGAGGAGAGAAAGGCCAGCGCGAAAGAAGGCGGTACCTCCCTTGACGACATGATTGCCTATGTGGATGAGGACGGCAATATCACATCAACCCCTCCGGACCCTGCAAAAAAGAGGGTCATTAAGGAAGAGGACATAAGGATCGGTATCCCCAGACAGGATCCGTCGCAACAGCTGGACCCCATTCGGAAGGGAACAGTTTCATTCTTCAACGACTCCAAAGGATACGGCTTTATTAAGGATCACGAGACCCAGGAAAGTATTTTTGTTCACGCCAACGGACTGGTCGATCAGATCAGAGAAAATGATAAAGTAACCTTTGAAGTGGAAATGGGTCACAAGGGACCGAATGCAGTTGGTGTAAAACTAATCCGCTAATGTGGAACGATTGAAGAATTGAATAATTCCGCCTCCCTTTACTTAGTAAGTCCCTAAATTGAATTAAACAAGGTCCCATTTTTTTCGGTGCTCTCTTGAGAGGTATCGGTTTGCCTCCTTATCGCGAATGAATTTTTCTTTTTGAGGATTCCAGTTGAGCTTGCGCCCGAGCTGCCAGGAAATCAGGGCCAGGTGCATGGGGAGGGTCATGCCGCGGACGTATTCCAGATTGGATTCCGGTTCCTTCCGCGACTTTACCGCGTCAACAAAATTTTGCTGGTGACCGGGCGACCGTAAGACGGCTTGCGGGATCCCGGGTATGTCT
>DATBVZ010000666.1:0-4331 GCA_036515095.1 Cyclobacteriaceae bacterium
ACTTGGATATTACCTGCCCGCGGATGGCAGGGCGTTATCGATCGTTTCGGGAGAGGCTGTCCTGGCGGATGGAATTCAACTTAATTCGTGGATCGCCATCGACGCTACCGGCAAGATCACGCTTACCAATCACCGCGCCGAAATGGGACAGGGTGCATACCAGGCAGTCCCTTCCATGCTGGCGGAAGAACTGGAAGTTGATCTGGACAAAGTAAAAATTGTTTTCGCCCCTGGCAACTCCAAGCGTTATGGAAGCCAGGTGACAGGAGGAAGCTCAACCGTGCGCGGAAGTTATATCAGGCTGAGCAAACTTGCGGCCTCAGCGCGCGAAATGCTTATCGAAGCGGCCGCGGCAGGGTGGAAAACAGACCGTTCGTCGTGTTATGCAGAAGACGGAAAGGTGATTCACCGTCCGTCCGGAAAAAGCGTTCAGTACGGCGACCTGGTTGCTGAAGCTGCCAAGCTTACTCCGCCGGCAGATGTGGAATTGAAACCGCGGAAGGACTACAAGATCCTGCGTAAGCCATTGCCCCGGCAGGACACCCCCATGAAGGTAAATGGCTCCGCAATTTTTGGATTGGATAAAAAATTGCCGGGCATGTTGTATGCCTCCGTGGAACGTAACCCCCGATTTGTTGGCAAGGTCAAAAGCTTTGATGCTACTGCCGCCCGTGCCGTGCCGGGTGTAAAGCACGTAATGAAAGTCACGCGATCAGTATTTGCCCGAAAGCACGAAGGCGTTGCTGTAGTTGCCGACAGTCTATGGGCGGCCACGCAGGGAAGGAAGGCATTAAAAATCGAATGGGATGACACGGGTTTTGAACACTATAGTACCGACCAGCTTTTTGAAAAGCTCAGGGAGCAACTAAACGGAGACGCTATTTCCTTCAAGACCAAGGGCAATGCGGGGGCCGAATTCGAAAAGTCGACCCGGAAAATCGAGGCCATCTATGAAACGCCCTACGAGGCCCACAGTTGTATGGAACCACTCAATTGCGTGGCCCACGTGCATGACGATAAATGTGAGATCTGGGGACCGATCCAGGCACCCGACTGGATCCAGGAAGACCTCAGCAAGGAATTGGGCCTGCCCATGGAGAATGTGATCGTCAACATGACCTTCCTGGGCGGAGGATTTGGCCGAAAGGCTTTCATGGACTACCCCCAGGAGGCGGCGCTGATCTCAAAGGAAGTAAAGGCGCCGGTGCAGGTAATCTGGACCAGGGAAGACGACACCACGCAAGGACCCTTCCGGCCGGGTATGGTATACAAATGCCAGGGCGGGTTGACGGAAGATGGATCGATCCGGTCTTTTGACGTAAAAATGTCGGGACAAAACATGGATCACCAATGGCCGGGTGCCGATAAATCGTCCTATAACGGCAGCGTCACGGAAGGACTTCCTGAGGCATATACGGATTCACTCCCTCATTATAGTTTTGGGGATGTTCCATTGGATGCGCCTATCCCTGTGATGTGGTGGCGGTCGGTATATTCATCGACTAACGGATTCGCTTTTGAGAGTTTCATCGATGAACTGGCTGTTGCAGCAGGTAAGGACCCTTTGGATTTCCGGAGAGGATATCTGCATGACGCACGTTACCAGGAACTCATTAAGACCCTTGAAGAAAAGTCCGGCTGGAAATCGCGCAAGAAAAATGAAGGCTGGGGTGTTGCAGTAACGGAATGCTTTGCCAGCATCGTTGGTGAGGTAGTGAAGGTATCCAAAAAAGCGGACGGTGGAATCACCATTGACAAGGTCTTCGCAGTAATGGATTGCGGATGGTATGTGAACCCGGATATCATTAAAGCCCAGATCGAAGGCAGCATAGTAATGGGATTGGGAGCTGCAACTACTCACGAAACCCTTTTTGAAGACGGAAAGGCGGTTCAGGATAACTTCCATACCTACAGAATGCCACGGCTGACGGATATTCCGGAGATCGAAGTGCACATTATGGACAATGATGAAGACGCCGGCGGTGTCGGCGAGCCTGCATTGCCTCCGTTCGCACCGGCCCTATGCAATGCCATTTTTGATCTTACGGGCAAACGCATCCGCAAGCTTCCGTTTGACCTGAAAAATGTGTAATTAAGGACGAAGAAGTTGCCCGCTGCCTCGCTATGGGGGCGTGGGGATAACCAGAAGATCATGAAGGAGTTTAACGCCATTGTCAGGGAATATGGGAAGGTTGACTTCAATACGTGCAAGGCAGCACTGGCAACCGTTGTGAAGGTAAGGGGTTCGTCCTACCGAAGCCCGGGCGCAAGGATGCTGATCACGGACGATGGCCGCTGGGTGGGGAGTATCAGCGGAGGGTGCCTTGAGGGAGATGCATTGCGTAAGGCAAGAAAGGTGATCCTCGAAAAGAAGGCCATGACAGTAACCTATGATACCCGGGAAGAGAGCAATCAAAACCTGGGAATCGGATTAGGCTGCAATGGCGTGATCGACGTGTTGATCGAACCCATTGACCACAAGGCGTCGGTCAATCCCGTACATATCTTTGAAAAGTTTACCGGCACCAAAGAACCTGTCGCACTGGCAACCCTGTTCCGCAGCGATTCGCCGGCAGCAGCTACCGGAGAAAAACTCCTGATCGATCGCGAAGGCATCATCCACCAATCGGTCATTGACGCCACCTTGTGTGAAACGATTCACCATGACCTGAGGCAGTTATTTGAAGCCCCGGGGTCAGAAACGAGGCAGTATCGTATACAGAACTCCACCGCGGAGGTATACCTTGAACTCATTCAGCCGAATACGTCGCTCATCATTTTTGGCGGAGGTTTTGATGCAAGGCCGGTGAGCCAGCTCGCCAAGTCACTGGGATGGGAGGTGACCGTAACGGATGAATGCGTCGCACACATTGCGCCGGTCTTCTTTCCGGATGCGGATAAGTTGTCGCTGTGCAACCGGACTTTTATCGAACGCGATTTTAGCGTTACCCCTTACACAGCCTGCGTTCTGATGTCGCACAATTATGAATACGATCGTGACGTACTCAAAACCCTGCTAGAAACACCTACCCCTTACATAGGGATACTTGGTCCGCGTAAAAGATTCGAAAAGATGTGCGCTGAATATGCTGCGCAGGGAATCGAACTGTCATCCGACGACGTGCACCGCATACATTCACCCATCGGTTTGGACATCGGCGCCGAGGCACCGGATGAGATCGCCGTTTCCATTATTGCCGAGATACAGGGCAAGTTTGCGGGACGCTCCGGGGGGTATCTTAAGTACCGGGAAGGACCCATCCACCAGCGCGCTGCCGGAGGCGACCAGGTCTTTAAGCAGGTGCACCTCAACAACCCGGGCCGTCGCCGTTCTGTAAAATAGGAAGCGGACGCGAACTAAGAGCCCGTCAAAAATTGCGTTCGCGGAAAGCGAAAGCAGCATTCACTATCAGCATTCCATTATTAGTTCATAAATTACCCCTAATTCGAGCCTGAATAATTCTGTCCATGAAGTTCGCTACACAACTCGCAGTCCTGGCTGCCTTTGTCACCTCTGCTTGTTCGCCCGGAAATGATAAGTACACAACCTGGAAAGTTAAAGGGGGCACTCCCGATGGAATTCAATATTCGTCGCTGACCCAAATCAATGCCTCGAATGTTGCTGACCTTGTTAAGGCCTGGGAATATGACGGGGGCGATGCCGATACCGTATTCAACCGCACGCAGATACAATGCAACCCGGTCATCGTGGGTAATGTGCTTTTTGGCTCAAGCGCCTCGTTAAGGGCATTTGCCGTTGATGCTGCAACGGGCCGGGAATTGTGGAAATTCGACCCGGGCGAACGTGCTTCGGGACTTGGATTAAATCGGGGTGTGACGTATTGGGAAGCCGGAGATGACAAACGGATCTTGTTTTCCTATAATGAATTCCTGTATGCATTGAACGCTGACACCGGAATTCCGATAACCAGCTTCGGAGATAGTGGACGAGTCAGCCTGAAAGCGGGGCTGGGTGACCGGGCGGCCACACTTATGGTCCTTGCCAATTCACCGGGCGTGATATACAGGGACCTGATCATTATGGGATCCAGGGTTCATGAAGGGCCTGTAGCCGCGCCCGGACATATCCGCGCTTTCAACGTACGTACGGGTGAGTTGGCCTGGGTTTTTCATACGATTCCAAGACCCGGCGAATTCGGTCACGATACCTGGCCCGCTGACGCATGGCAACGCGTCGGCGGCGCTAATTCGTGGGCAGGAATGACGGTTGATGAGGCTAGGGGATTGGTATTTGCGGGCACGGGCTCGGCATCTTTTGATTTTTACGGAGGAAACCGCAAAGGACAAAATCTCTTTGCCAACAGCGTGCT
>DATBVZ010000667.1:0-5697 GCA_036515095.1 Cyclobacteriaceae bacterium
CATGTTCATCGGTTTCATGCACTGTTTCCGGTTCAGTCATCCTTATGATGCTGACGATATTCTGGATAAGGCGTGTAGCGGTAAGCGCAAAACCGAAGGGAACGGCTGCCGAGAATAAATACATAGGGAAGTGGAAACCCATGGCGGATTTGTCCATCATAACGTGCATCACAGTCAGGCGCACACTCCAGTAAAGAAAAAATAGAGAAAACACCAGAAACAGGAGCTGACTGATCATCCGGATAGCCTTACGACCCAGCGGAAGATGGGAAGCGATGAAGGATAGCCGCACATGCTGGTTATCTTTCGTGGCAGCGGCGATGCCGATTGTGCAGAGCCAAACGAAAAGGTATTTGCCAAGCTCATCGGCAAATACTACGTCAAAATGAACGTACCGGGCAAGTATTCCGAGCAGGACGTCGGCAACCAGCATGACGGTGAAGACCCAAAGAAGAACAGCTTCAACGCGGTCTGACAACGCGCGAAGCTTTGAGCCGGTGGAGGGTAGGGCTGACCTCATTCATTCAAAGATGTCAATATTTTTCCAATTCGGCCAGAAAAGCCTCCAGGAACGACTTACCGAAGATCTCCTCGTATTTGTCCCACACCGGCGTAACCGCTTCGCGAAACCTTCCTTTCTCCTCCGGTGTAAGATAATGGATTTCCATTCCCTCGTCTTCGATCTTCTTCCTTAAAACGGTTGTGTTCTTTCTGAGCAGCTCCTCTTCAAATGCAACCGAAGCCTCGGCGACATTTTCTATAAGTGAGCGGTCTTCCCCGCTGAGCTGTTTCCACCATGCCAGGTTCACCAGCACGACCTCGAAGTCTACCGAGTAGTCCCATACGGTCATGTATTTTTGCGCTTCGAATAACCGGGAGCTATAGATGACGTCCTCTGCATTCTCCTGGCCGTCAATGGTCTTGAGTTGAAGGGCATTGTATACTTCTCCCCAGGCCATGGGCACCGGATTGGCAAGCATGGCATTCATGTTGTCAGCGTAGAGCGGGTTGTTCATTACCCGGAGCTTGAGTCCGCGGATATCATCAATACCCTGAACGCGCAGCTTGCTGTTTGTGAGTTGGCGGAAACCCCTTGGCCACCAGGCTATGATGTGAAGACTTTTGGTGTTCAAAGCCCGATTGATCGTGTCCAGTACCGGACTCCCGCTCTTCGCCAGGGCCACAACCTGGTCAATATCGCGAAAGAGAAAGGGGAGGCTTACGATAGAGGCCTTGGGTACCAGATTAGCCAGGTATGCAGTTGAGGTAATATGCATTTCAATGCTTCCCTGCTGGCACATTTCGATCTCAGCTTCACCTTTGCCCCCGGAAAGAACTCCGGAGTGATATACTTTTGTCTCGAACTTGTCGTCGCTTCTTTGCCGGATCTCTTTGGCCAGATAGTCTGCTCCGATGGTCACGATATCAGCAGGCGGATTGACCACAGAAATCCTGACTTCCTGCCCGCTGCGCGATGGACCACAACATGCCAGTAGAAAAGGAAAAAAAACAAGTAGAAATACCCCGGACCGTGTATGCATGACCGCGGCAGCAAATCGCAGCGAGCTGTTCGGTGAAATTCTATCGGGGACCATACACAAATTCCTGTTTCAACTTCCCGCCTTCATGAACGAGTTTGCCTTTGCTGATCACAGCGATAACCTTTCGCAAGGCACCCGTGTCCTCAAGGGGGTTTCCCTGCACCGCGATGATGTCAGCACGCATCCCTTGCCGGAGGCTTCCGGTTTCATTTTCGATACCGCAGATCCGGGCGCCGCGAACGGTTGCTGCCTGAAGGGCCTCCCGGTTTGTCGCTCCAAGCGCAATGAGACAGGCGATGTCGTCAGCAAGGTCACCGTGCATTCCATCAGTACCTACCCCGAATGGAATTCGTGCTTTAACAGTTAATGCCATGGAAGCGAACATCCGGTCCCGTTCCTCAAGGTGGCCCTGAATGAGTGCTGGAGGAAGACGGCGCACTCGTTCTTCTGACAGCACCGCGCCGGGAGTGAGGACAAGGGCAGTATTGGAATTTGCGAGTTGCTCGGTCTGTCGGGCGGTAATATGGTATGCGTGCTCCAGCGTATCCAGGCCCAATTCCACGGCCCAATCCAGTCCGGTACCACCAACGCAGTGAGAGGCTATCCGAAGACCGGCGGCGTGTGATTCTTCGATAGCAAGCCGGATCTCTTCACGCGACAAATACGGAGGAAGATTGCCTTCACCTTTCAGCGTTCCCGTAATATATATCTTGATCAGGTCGGCGCCGCGGGCAATGTTTTCCCTGATGGCCCGGCGGATCTCCTCTTCGCCCTTGAATGGATAACCTACAAATCCATGACCGTGTGGAGCACGGATCCCTCTGGTGGCGACGAGAAGCCGCGGACCCGATACTTCCCCATGTTCTACTGCCTCGCGACATCCTATATCCAGGAACTCCCTGTCACCGAGACAACGACAGGTAGTGACGCCCGCGATCAGATCTTTCCGCATCATGGCTGTGGCCCGGCGCGTTAATGCTTCCGCGTTGTCCGACATCCGGTCCAGGTAATTTTCAAGGGAGCCATCCATGGAAAGGTGTGTGTGACTGTCGATAAGGCCGGGGAGCAGCGTCGCCTGCGGCCAATCGCATACGGCGTCGTGAAATGCAGTAAGTATCTCGGCGGAAGGTCCGACGGCGCAAACGAATCCTTTTTCAATCAATACGGCGCCATTGGAAATTGCCTTTTCCTGCAGTCCGTCCCAAACGTATCTTCCTTTCAGTATTGTTGGTTTCTCCACGGGCCGTTTGACTTATTGTTTTTCAATCTTGATTTTCATTCTGTTCAGCAAGTTGCTCCACCACTTCGATCAGGTCCGCCCCTTCGCGGTCCGACATGCCCAGCTTGAGGGCGTCGGCAAAATACCCGGAAGCAGCTGATGCGACCATTGCATTCATCCCCGTTTCCTTAAGTGTGCTTTTTACAATGTCCATGTCCTTGCACATTTGTCCCAGTCCGCCTGGCGAAGGCGTTTTCTTCAGCACGCTTTCTGCCAATAACCTGAAGTAGTCACTGCCGGCTATTCCACTGGCTACCACGGAAGTTACCAGCGCAGGATCAAGTCCAAGCTTACGGGCCAGGATAATTACCTCCATAGTGGCAGCATGTGTAACCCCTACGAGCAGTTGATTGCAGTGCTTGATTGCCTGACCTTGTCCGGGTTCGATTCCCGCGTGCACGATCGTTCCAATAGCCTGGAGTATGTCTCTGACGCGGCCAAGTACTTCAGCCGGTGCGGCGGCAATAAGCGTGAGGCTTCGTGAGGGGATTCGCGCCGGCCCTCCGGTAAAGGGGCAGTCCACGAAAGCAACATTTTTTGCCCTGCACCGGCTGGCAACCGATTGAAGCGTATCCCGGTTGATCGTACTCATACAAACGATCGTCGACACCGATCCGGTACCTTTCAGAATTCCGCGCTTTCCGGTTATTACTTCAGTGACCTGATCATCATTGAGAACGAGGACAAGTATTACGTCGGCGCGTCGGGCGACTTCCTCAGAACTTTCAAGCGTTATCCCGCCTGCAGCGGCAAACCCTTCGCGTGCTGCAGGGCTCAGGTCATAGCCGAACGTCTTACGGCCATCGTTCAGGCAGGTTTTTGCCACCGCGAGTCCGATGCGGCCGAGTCCGATGATTCCGACAGGTTCAGGCATGATTCTCAGGTTATCAAGTTCAATATCCTTAATCTACCTGAATTTTCGTTGGACACCAAGTACACTTTCATCGGCGGTGTCCGGCACTCACTTACCCGGTGAATCAAACGTGATACCCAACACCTGTCCAATTGAAAAACGAACCCGAATTCGTTATATTTGTTTGTTGCTTTCTGCATCAGAATATGAACATTAGCGAGCAAAAGTGTGTTGCATGTGGCAATTGCGTTGCCATTTGCCCTATGGGTGCAATTTACGTCGACCCGGCAAAGAATCGCGCAGTGATCAATGACGATGCCTGCGTGGAATGCGGTGCATGTTACCGTGGAATGAGCACGGAGAATCTCAATCCCGTGATGGTGCGAACAATAAGAAAAGTTGCCAGGTTCTTCCGGTTTCGGTTTGAGCCAGAGCCTGATGTTTGTCCTACAGGAGCTATCGAAATGAACGAGCTCGAAATGCCCCGGCTGATCCGCCAGATATTTTCGGATCCTGTGGTTGAGCATAAGTCTACGGGTATTAAGGGACGGGGTACGGAAGAAGTCAAGACAAACGATGTTTCCCTGCGTGTCAATGCGGGTGAAGTGGGATACACCATTGAATTTGGAAGGCCGGGTGTGGGAGTCCGGTTTTCGGATATTCAGGAAATGACCCGGACGCTGGCGAAGGAGGGTGTGGCATTCGAAAGGAATAATCCGATCACACACCTGATGACGGATACCCGCAGCGGCGATCTGCGCACCGATATCCTCAACGAGAAAATTCTTTCAGCCATCGTGGAGATCAAAACGCCAATCGACCGTGTAGAGCGGATCCTTGGCGTGGTTGAGGAAGTCAATGAACGGATCGATACGGTGATTGCGGTTGGCATATCCACCCGTTGCGAGGATGGCGAAGACAAGACGCTGGGTCCGTTGCTGGATGATCTCGGCTACTATTATGCGAGAGCGAAAACGAACATGGGCCTTGGTCGCATAACCAATAAAATTGAATTAAAACGCATGGAGACAGTGGCGCCATGACCAATACACTTCACCGGTACGGGCATTCAGATAGTTTTCGCGATGACTATATCATCTTCGCGATTCCGTCAAAAGGGAAGAACGACGAAGACTGCGTTCCCAAGCTAAAGCAGTTTCTGCGGATCTGTGCGAAGTATGGTCCGTCCAACATGGGCAACGGCAACCGCGGAAGCATCGCGCCTGAAAAGGGCCTCGGACCTGCGGCACATTGGAAAAGGAATGCGGCGCCCGATTGGGAAAAAGTAATCGAGGGCGTCAGCAAACCAGGAACCGTATCGGCAGTGTTTGCTTCAGAGGAACAGGCGCTGGGTTGCTTGAAAGAAGTGGTGGAGGCAGACTTTGGCATTTCGGTGAACATGAGTACGTCTGTGGAAAATGCACAACGCGCAGCCGAAAACTGTGGTATCAAACGCCACAGTGTTGAGTATGCCCTTGCCTTCAACGATCCGCACGATCACCTTCCCAATTCGCAGATACTTGGACTATCCACCATGTGCGGCCATGGCATGGTATCGTTCAATATGGCAAGAAAGATGCTGGACATGGTCCGCGAAGGTCGCCGAACACCACAGCAGGCGGTAACCACACTGATGCGACTTTGTCCCTGTGGAGTCTACAACCCCGAACGAGCGAAACGCCTGCTTGAAGAAGCAAGCCGGGAACAGCGGTGAAGAAAAGGTTGAAGAGTTGAAGGTTGAAGAATTGAAGAGTTTGCGCCTTCGCATGCTTTACCCCGACACTTTGTCCTATTGCCTATTGCTTGCTGCCTACTATGGCTTATTGAACCTACTCCACATCAAAATACAATCTCGGACTATATCTCTTGTCCTCATCTTTTGAATAAAACGAAGCGCTCACGGCACCCAGTGGTTTGATGGCAAGTCCGAGGGTTCTTCCGTCGATCAGGCGCTGGAGCACAGGCCGTGAGATAGTGAAGAGAACTTTGTTATTTTGATTCCAGGTAACGCTATCGTCGATGAT
>DATBVZ010000668.1:0-5469 GCA_036515095.1 Cyclobacteriaceae bacterium
GGGAAATCGACCAAAACAGGCAAAACAAAACGCAGGACTTTCCTCAAGTCTACCGGAGCAGCCGTGATCGGGGGTACATTTGCCTACAACCTTGGATTGATGCAAAGTGCATTTGCATCCACAAAAAACGACACCTTAAAAGTAGGACTGATCGGTTGCGGCGGCCGGGGAACCGGCGCGGCTGTCCAGGCATTGAATGCCGATCCGGACGTAATTCTTACCGCCATGGCCGATGTGTTTTCCGACCGCCTGGAGCAATCCTATAACGCCCTGAAGGAAGAAGTACCTGAAAAGAAATTACAGGTGAGCAAGCAGAACCGGTTTGTGGGATTTGACGCCTACAAGGAGTTGATTGCTTCCGGTGTCGACGTTGTGTTGCTGGCCACGCCGCCTTCCTTCAGACCCGACCACCTGATGGCAGCCATCGACGCTGGAAAGCACGTATTTTGCGAGAAGCCAATGGCCGTTGATGGCCCTGGAGTACGCAAAGTTCTGGAAGCGTCAAAAAAGGCAAAGGCAAAATCACTTTCGGTCGTATCGGGATTCTGCTACCGGTATGACTACCCCAATCGCGCCATCTTCGGAAAGATACGCGATGGAGAAATCGGCGAACTCATGGCAGTCACAACCATGCGCTATGGCGGCGAACTCTGGTCATTCCCGAGACAGCCCGGGTGGACGGATATGGAATACCAAATGCGTAACTGGTATTATTATCACTGGCTTTCGGGTGACCACATTGTGGAACAGGCTGTTCACAGTATTGACCTCATGGCATGGGTGATGGGCGATAAAACACCCCTCAAGGCAACTGGCACCGGCGGCAGACAGGTGCGTACTGAGGAAATCTATGGAAACATTTACGATCATTTCGCCATTGAATACGAGTATGCCAACGGTGCCAGGGGCTACCATTTTTGCAGGCAACAAAATGGCTGCATGAATCGCAACACCATTGAGATGTTTGGCAGCAAGGGCCTCGCCAAGGTCACCATGGGCCGGCCTGTACTGGAGCTTTCGGGCCGGAACAACTGGCAATACGAGGGCGAAAAAAATGACATGTACCAAACCGAACACGATGAACTGTTTGCATCCATCCGTAGCGGCCAACCCATGAACGACGGCGAATGGATGGCGAACAGCACCATGATGGCAATCATGGGAAGGACAGCTGCCTACACCGGGCAATCCGTCACTTGGGATGAAGCCCTCAATTCCGACCAAATGGCGGGACCATCTGCTGATGAATTTACCTGGCATCTCCAGTGGGCAGGACCAGGCGTTGCCATACCGGGGAGGAATCGGTAATCGGTAATCGGTTTTCGGCAGGGACGTAAAATATAGCGTCCCTACCGGTTTGTAAAACAAACCAATAAAAATTCAATGACCGTAATTTCATGGAAATCCCTGTTCAGCGGGATATTGTTTGTTCTTGCCTTTCGTGGTATCGGTTTCGCGCAGCACCACACCCTGGCGTTTGGCAACGAAATGACCTTGCAGTCCGCTATTTCCACACAGGATGAGAAGCCTGTCCCAATACGCTGGGTCAATGTCAATACAGCCCAAGGTACCTGGTCGCTCAAGGGCAACGAGCTGGTGTGCACGGGCCTCCCGATCGGCGTAATGCGAAGCGAAAAACAGTACGAAAATTTTATACTGCACATCGAATGGATGCACCTGGAACCGGGCGGCAACTCGGGTGTGTTTGTGTGGAGCACGGCACAACCGGATGAAAAGTCACGCCTGCCCGACGGGGTGGAAGTTCAGATGCTGGAACTGGATTGGGTAAACCTTAATAAGAAAGACGGCGTCATGCCGCCGATCGCTTACGTACACGGCGAACTCTTCGGTGTGGGTGGCGTCGAAACGGTGCCCGACAATCCCAGGGGGACGCGCAGCAAATCCATTGAAAATCGTTGCAAGGGACGGGGCGAGTGGAATACCTATGACGTGGTCTGTGTCGACGGCGTGATCAAACTCTCCGTGAACGGGAAGTTCGTCAATGGCATCAGTCGATCCACCCAGAAGAAGGGATACCTTTGCCTTGAAGCCGAGGGTGCAAAAATTCACTTTCGAAATATGACGCTCATCGAACTGCCACCCGGTGTTGCGGGTGATAATTGAACCAGAAGGGCACACCAACTAGGCCTCCCCTGCCGGCGTTTCCAACTCCTTTAATATCCGGTTGACATCCTCTTCCGTAGAAGTCAGTTTGGCCTTGCAAATTTTTATCAGCAAGGCGGCACGCTTGACCTTTTCAGAAAGATCATCAATGGAAATCGTACCCTCTTCAATCTCAGACACAATTTGCTGAAGCTCCTCAAAGGCTTCCGTATAGTTTGGATTCTGATTCATGATCCGGGGTTCTTAGTTACTGATTTTACCTCACTTTCAATTTTCCCTTCTAAAAGAATGGTCTCGATGATGTCGCCGTTTCGGGTTTCGGCTGCATTGCGCAGCGCACTGCCATTAAGCCGCGTAATGCTATACCCACGTTTCAGGACGTTCATCGGGTCCATGATCTTCACCGATCGTTCAAGGTGATCCAGCCGCATGCGGCTACTTTCCGCAAGGCGGTCCGCTCCGGCGCGAAGTTCATAATTTGTCTGATGAACGGTCAAGCCCCCTTCGTGCAGGGACGACGCGGTATCTTTTTTCAGGTCCTGTGTCAATTGTCCGACAACACGGCGGGCATCCGCACACAGCGACAACACGCCTTTTCGCATTTCACGGACCACGGCCAGATAATGTTCCTTACTGCCACCGACGATAAACTTAGAATGCTGCTGTAATGTCCTTGAATTGTTCTTCAGGTCATTCCGGTTCCTCAGAAGTATACCTCCTGTCAATGAGCGAAAATATTTGGTTATTTCCTGGAACCTGGTCTTTTCGTCTTTCACGATTCTGTGGATCTTATCCTGCAGTGTTTCACCGGCCTTCTGAACCGGCACCGAAAAATTATGGAATTTTTGAAGCAGGAAATCCGCCAATTCGGTTGGCGTGATGGCATTCTTGTAGGCTACCATCTCTGCAACCGTTTCATTTGTCGCGTGCCCTATTCCACTGATAACGGGGATTGGAAAAAGGGCAATGTCTCTTGCCAACATCAAATTGTTAAAGCAGGATAGCCCTATATCGCCGCCACCGCCGCGAATGATCGCCACCGCGTCAAAATGGGACTGCACGGACCCAATGCGGCTTAGCTGAAAGCGTATGGACTCCACTGCGTTATCACCCTGTAAAAGGGAAGGGAAAAGAAAATGAAAAAAACGGTATCCCCAGGGGTTGCCATCAATCACTTTGAGAAAATCCGCATACCCTTTACTGGTCTGAACGGATATGATGGCAATTCGCTGCGGAAGCAGGGCAAGCTTTACCTGCTTGTTTCTGTCGAAGATCCCCTCCGCGCTGAGCCGGGAAATTGTCTCCTGCTTCTCCCGCTCCAGTTCCCCCAGCGAAAAAACCGGGTCAATGTCGAGAATGCGCAGCGAAATTCCATGAACCGGTTCAAAGGTGATCTTCGCACAGAAGAGGATATTGATACCTTCCTTGAGCGGCTCCTTCAGGATCTGCAGAAAGCGGGTATTGATGCGGAGGTAGTCATCCTTCCAGAGGTTGGCTTTCATCTGGGCCACAACCCTGCCATTCTTTTTTTCGACCAGCTCCGGATAACAGTGTCCGGACTGCGGATAATAATGCAGCTTGATCATTTCGGCCTGAACCCAAAATGAACTTGTATACCGGGACGCCAGTGTTTTCTGAATACTGAGTGTTACTTGTGATAACGAGAATACTTTCCTGTCGTTTACGCCTTCTGACATGGTATAATTTTAGAATAACTGAGCCTGACAAGTGGGCTGGTCCCCCTTCGGTATTTGGTATAGGCGGATTCGCGCAGGCGTCTCCACCCAAATACAAATACCCGGCTTGCCACTTACCGGACTATCTGTTCGATCGCTTAAATATAGCGTGCTTCCGCAAATCACACGTGTGGTCACTGACCCCTCTGCGAAGGTCACAAATTTTCCTGTACGTTGGCCCGGTCAGGTTCAATTTGGCTTAAAGATTGCTCAAAAACCGGTATTATTACTCCCTGTGGAGCTTGACCTTCACTGGATAAACCTGCTTATCCTCTTCGGTGCTTTACAAGGACTGATCGCCGGAATCATCCTCCTGTTCAACCGAAAACATCCGGGCGCGAGGTTTCTGAGCGCATTTGTACTCGTGCTGGCGTACAATGGATTCGAGACCTTTAACTGGAGCGCAGGCCCTACTTCAATCAATACTTACGCCATGCAAACATCCCGGAACTGGAGCTCTCTATTGAAACCCGGGAGGGAAGATCCTACGTGAATTATCGCTGGGTGACGGATGCCAGCGGTTTTAGCATGCCTGTTGAATTCAGGATTCGCAACGAAGAGTGGTCCTTGCTTTATCCTTCAAATGAATGGCAAAGAATGGAAGTTGAGCATATACGGTCCGATGATTTTAAGGTCAATACCAACCGCTTCTATGTTGCGGTGACCATCAACGGGAGATCGGTCACCTCCGATAAATAATGGCCGGGCATGCTCCGGCCATTAACACACGTTTTAACTCCCGTAAAAAAACTGCTCCCGGATGATTTTTCCATCTGCCCAGTGTTGTACGGAGACTTGCGTGTACTTCTTGTTGCCCCAGTCTTTATGGGTGTAATCGTACGCCCACTCAACCATGGTAACATTTTCGCCAATTGCGATGTCCAGTACTTCTTCCCTGCGAAAGTCAACAATACTGGAATGGAATTCCTCCTCGCGTTTACGGTTTGCAGCCTTACCGACCATGGGAGGTGCGTCATTCTCCTGCATAGTGACATCCTCGTGATAAAATCGGTCGAACGCTTCCATAACCCTGCCTTGCAGGATCATGCTGTTTAGCATGGTGATGTTTTGCTTTAAATTGTCCATCGTTCTTGTTTTTTGATGATGGCAAAGCTATTTCAGGGGCCTGCACCGTGCCTTAACGTATATTAAGAAGGGATCTTAAACTTCTTTAAGAAAGAAGAAAGGTCAGCGGCGTTTTTTTTTCAGATTGCTTCTAATCTGGCTCAGGAATTCGGGTGTCATTCCCAGGTAGGAAGCGATTTGCGTCTGCGGTACGCGCTGCTCAATGTTGCGGTAACGCTCAACAAACGCCAGGTATCTTTCAGCGGCCGGCTTACACAAATTATCGATGATCCTGTTCTGGTGTGCAACAAAAGCTCCGGCCAGCATGATGCGAAACATCCGTTCGAATTTCGGGATCCTGGAGTAGAGTTCATCCAATGCCGACCTTTCGATTTGAAATACTTCTGTGTCTTCGAGGGCGTCGACATTCAACGTTGCCGGCTCGCCGCTTAACAGGCTTGCAAGATCAGCGATCCACCAGTCCTCAACGGCAAACTGGACAATATGAAATGCTCCGCCGGGCTCTACGAAATAGGCCCGAAGG
>DATBVZ010000669.1:0-4854 GCA_036515095.1 Cyclobacteriaceae bacterium
AACTCCTGCACCATTCCAAGTATGATAGAATTTTTTTCATGCTTCCATTCTATAGTACCCTGGAATGCAGGGACATGGCGAAACCTACGATGCTTTGAAAAAAAGCGTGATACCTCAACATCCGGGTTAATGGCGCGATCGACTTTCCTGTAGAATTTGAGAAAAAAAGCATTGTCGTATACAATGGATGTATTGCTATGATCAGCTGAAAGAACTCGGGATTTTATTCTCTCGTGTTCTTTGAAATACGTTTTCAACAATTTGCTTCCCGAAAATTGTATTTCAGTCCCCTTACGGGGAACAAAACTGTGGCTGCTTGCTATTTTACTAAAAATGATCTGCTGGAATTCCGTTGCATAGAGCGCATCGAAAAGAATTCCCTCTTCCTCCCCCAGAATAAGGCGGGATATCACGGCTTGCGGGAAAGTTTCATATATCTCATGAGCATGGTCGTTCGCGGCAAAGGCAATAGATAACTGATACATGTCAGGTAGTCCGCTTTCATAGGCAACCTCAACCAGGAAAATAACAGCGCTGTTGTCAACCATCGGGATCATGAAATGATCTGCAATACGGATTCCCTGGAAGTTACGCGCCTTGCCGCCATACCACCGCACTTTCATCAGGTATTCAGGTATGACGTTTTCTTCCAGCTGCTCTCTAACCGGGGCGGTGAGCAGGTCTTTCCACTTGTGAACGGTAATCAACGGTAACGGATCTTCTTCATCGATTTCCGGATGGGCTTTCTGAAGAATAAACCAATGATAGGCGTGAGGACCTAAGGTAAAAAAATAAGGCGTTTCTTCTTTAATGGCCGGGAACTTGTTTTTACTGAAGACATCCACCAGGAGATTGCCCTTATAATTTTCCAGGTCCAGCTCAGCGGGTTGAGAAAACCTGGAAAGATTTACCACTACCAGGATCGTTTCATCTTCGTAGCTCCGGGTAAAAGCCAGCACCTTGGAATTTTCGGCATTGACAAATTGCATATCTCCGCGGCTAAACGCTTTATACTTCTTGCGGACACTGATCACACGTTTTGTCCACCACAGCAGGGATGAGGGATTTTGCTGTTGCATTTCGACATTAACGGATTCATAGTGATACGCCGGATCATGGATAACCGGCAGGTAAAGTTTTTGCGGGTTGGCGTATGAGAATCCCGCATTCCGATCGGGGGACCATTGCATAGGCGTTCGCACCCCGTCACGGTCACCCAAATAGAAATTATCCCCCATACCAATTTCATCACCATAGTATAGGACGGGCGTACCGGGCAAAGAAAATAAAAGGTAATTCAGCAACTCAATTTTTCTCCGGTTGTTGTTCATAAGAGGGGCGAGGCGGTGACGGATGCCCAGGTTGATCCTGGCCATTGGATCCTTAACATATACCTTGTACATGTAGTCGCGCTCTTCATCGGTCACCATTTCCAGGGTAAGTTCGTCATGGTTCCTCAGGAATATCGCCCATTGACACGTATGGGGTATAGCCGGCGTCTGATCGAATATGTCCGTGATCGGATAGCGGTCTTCCATTTGAAGGGCCATGAACATTCTGGGCATAACGGGGAAATGATAGTTCATGTGACATTCGTCCCCATCGCCAAAATAGGCGGCAGAATCTTCCGGCCACATGTTGGCCTCCGCAAGCAAAAGCGTCCCCGGAAATCGATCGTCTACATGCTTGCGCAATTTTTTGAGAAAAGCATGTGTTTCAGGGAGGTTCTCCCCGTTGGTGCCCTCACGCTCAAAAAGGTAGGGAACCGCATCGAGGCGGAAACCGTCAACACCCATGTTGCACCAGTAGTCGATGATCTTGAATACTTCTTCCTGTACGAGCGGATTATCATAATTCAGGTCGGGCTGATGACGGAAAAACCGGTGCCAATAGTATTGCTGGGCATCTTCATCCCACATCCAGTTAGACACTTCAAAGTCCTGGAAAATGATGCGCACATCTTTGTATTTCGCCGGGTCATCGGACCATACATAATACTCCCGCAGAGGTGAGCCTTTTGAAGCCTTACGCGCGCGCTGAAACCAGGGATGTTGATCGGAAGTGTGGTTAATTACCAGTTCGGTGATCACTTTCAGTTGAAGCCGGTGCGCCTCTTTCAGGAGTTTCCTGAATTGCCTGATATTCCCATAAGACGCATTGATCGTATAATAATCAGCGATATCATATCCGTCGTCTCGCAAAGGGGAAGGATAAAACGGCAGCAACCAAATAGCCGTCACGCCGAGGTCCTTCAGATACCCCAATTTTCCCAGGAGTCCTTGAAAGTCACCAACCCCGTCTCCGTTACCATCCATAAATGCTTTTATGTGCAATTCGTAGATGATCGCATCCTTGTACCAATGAAGTCTGTTGTCGATTGCGTCGTTGTCAGGTGCCATGATCAAAAATAACCCTAAAACAGGAAGAATTACTCGATACAGGGAAGGAATACCGGTTAAAAAATAGAAAACAAAGTGATTGGCAGCCCTTTGTACAAGTCACTTTTGCTCCATGGAATACGGAAGTCACAAGAATTCTCTGCCTATATACTAAATGAATCTGTTCGCAGGAAAAATCCGGGTGGCTGTGTGTAAACTGCCATCACCCGACATCATATTCCAAAAAAGGTGTCTGACGCCCAACGCTTCATTCTTTGCGTTGATTGATAGAACTTTCTTAATAAACGTAACAACGTATGATCCGGACAAAAGGCCGGGCATTCCGCCCGGCCATAAAGCACGATCCTCCATAAGGAATGAACATTTTCTTCAAAAGAAGAAATGCTCCAGCACGATCTTGCCATCCTTCACCTCGTACACTGCGACTTCATCCATCTTCATGCGTCCCTGTCCTTTTATCGTGACGTCCATGCCCATGATGCACGTAAAAAAGTTACCCGCCACCTGCGGTTTGTTGGTATATCCTCCGTGCATCTCCTCCGTCATATCCTGCCATTGCTTGGCCTTCTCCTTTACCTTATCAAGTCCCTGAACATTTTGCCAGTTGGAATGAGCGGGCTCAATACTTTTCACATTCTCATCGTACAGTTCCTCCTGGATCTGGTCGAAATTTCCCTGCTGAGCGAGTTGGTAGAACCTGTCAGCCACCTCCTGGGTTGTCATGGTTTTTACTTTGGTCGTCATAGCAATTTTTGATTTGGTGAGTAGTAAAGATAAGGGAAGTCCCGGCGTAAGAGGGTAAAGAATTTGTTAATATTCGTGTGGAGTAACTACCCCGCGACGGCAGCGGTCAATTCTTGTTACACGGCCACCAAAAACTATAATTGCCAGGGCCATTGCTCCGGGTGTGTGGCTCCCCCATTTGGTGGTAGATCCCGCTTATCGCTTTATCAGGTATGCGGGAATTGATGCTCCATACACTTCCCACAGCCTGAAGCCTGGAACCGGCAGCCGACATACAATTGGACAACGTTGTTCTTTACGTCCACATCGGGGATCATGGACACGGGCGCCAATTTCCCCTTCAAGGGTATTCGAACAATTTCATAAAATCGCCGAATCTGACCAAATCCACCTTCTTTGGCCAACTTGTCAATATTCATGGTATTGATTTTCGGGTTTTCATTATTACACGAAACATCTCCATATCCCAGATCATCAGCTAAGACGTAGACGATGTTTGGAGGCTTGAATGTACCATTTCGAGAGTCACATCCGGATGAGATGAGTACTAGATCAACAAAACCAGTATCGGTTTAAAAATCACATTCATTTCAAATTTCGGTTTATCTCTACATTCTCCAGCTTAATCACAATTGGGTTAGGCCATTTCCGGTCATTGTAAATCCTTTGAGCTCTCATCACGGAGAGTTCCAAGCCTTCCTTTGTGTTCTTTATGGTCGGTTGTGGGTCTACTTCAGGATTATACTCCAGCACCAGACTATTCTGTCCCAGAACAGAGATTTTAGAATTATCAGGCGCCTTGATTGAGCGGAGGTGGAAGGTCTTTCGTTCGCCTAATGCCCAGTCTTTTTCCAAAATGAATGCATATACGGTCTTTTCATCCTTCTTTTTCAAGAACCAAACATTCGACTCATTAGTTACTTCAAATGGAATTGTGTTCTCGAATGCTTCCCGATTAATAAACATCCAAAGTGAAAGCTCATTTAGACCATTTGCCTGTTCTTCTGGCAACCTACCTTCCTTGTCAGGCCCAAAGTTTAGCAGGAAATTTCCACCCTTAGCCCTGATCTCGATCAGCTTCCGAATGACATCATTGGCAGACTTATAGTTTTCGTTGGTTGGCCGATACTGCCACTGATCACCAAATGTGTAACAGGCCTCCCACGGAGAAGGGATAGGTTTATTAGGTATCTCCTGTTCAGGTGTTTCAATGGCTCCTCTTGTAACCACCACGTCAGGATTGATCTCCCAACATACCTTGGCCAGTTCCGTTTTTGCATACTGCTCTGTACCATCCAAAAACACAATATCAACATCCCCATATTGGGTCATCAACTCCCTCATTTGTTGCTTTACGAAACTGTTTAGTGGCTCATTGCCGGATGCAAGTGCTTCCGGTCTTGTCCTTGAGATGAGTCTGCCTTGCTTATACAAAAAGTGAAAGTCATCAGGAGAAAAGTACAGACCAATGGCCAGTCCTTCTTCCCTATAGGACTCTACCACCTGTTTTGTAATGTCCTTTCCATACGGCGTATTCATGACACTGAAGTCTGTTGTTTTGGTGTCGTACATACAAAACCCATTATGGTGTTTGGTGGTGAACACAACATATTTCATCCCGGCCATTCGGGCTGCTTTAGCCCATACCTTGGGATCAAATGACCTGGGATTGAAGGTTTTCGGAAGCTCCTCAACATATCGTTTTAGATAG
>DATBVZ010000670.1:0-16150 GCA_036515095.1 Cyclobacteriaceae bacterium
ATGTTGCTGGGTAACTATCCGATGACCCAGATCTATCAGCACGCAGAAGATGCCATGCGCGGCGATATGACCATAAGCCGTCTGCTTGGTATCCGCGGTACGTTCTACCTGACGGGTACTGTATTCACACTTGTCTTCATCTTCTTTTTTCTGTACTTCGCCAGCTTCCACGGCCTGCATTACGGTATTATCGTTGGTATTGCCATGCTTCCCATAGCGATCGTGTTCATTCGCTGGATGATTCAGGCACGCCGGGATCCTTCAGCAGCTGATTATGATCATACGATGAAGCTGAACCGGGTTTCAGCAACGTGTCTTAATGCCTTTTTCCTGTACCTGTTCGGCAGCAACCATCATATCCTTAACCTGCTGTAACCGGAGGTTACGGGGCCGGTCCGCCGAAGGGTCTTCCGTGCGAATATCGTATCAACAGTCGGCCTACTGGTTCGATTCGTTGTATGGTTTTCACTGCCATGTCGGAAAGGCGAGGTTTGCCGAACAGTCGCTGAACATTTCGCCCGAACCACAGGCGCGCAGTGAAGTGTTGCCGCCATTGCTTGCGGTAACGAAGTTCCATTTCAGTCCGCGAAATCTCCCCGTTGCAATAAGAAAGGATGGCTTCGGAGGCAAGTTTACCGCTGTGAACAGCCATGGCCATCCCATTGCCGCAAACGGGGGCAATCATTCCGCCTGCATCACCCGTCATCAGCATGTGCCCTTCTACGGGCGTTTTGGTCGCGAACGAGACTTCATTGATCACCAGCGCTTTTTCGAAAAGAAAATCACAATTGCTGAAAATGTTCCTAAGCAGGGGATTCTGGCGGCACATTTCGTCTTCAAGAGCAGGGATGCTCCCTGCGTCCTTTAGCCGTCTCCTTTCCACCAAATAACATAGATTTGTGATCCCGTCCTCGATGCGGACCACTCCGCAATAACCGCCTTCAAAGTTGTGCAGGGCAACCAGGTCGTCCGGAAAGTCCGTACGTACGTGGTATTTGACCGCAACATAAGGTGACAACGGCAACGTGAATTTGCGTTTCAGCACCACGTCGAGTCGCGACTTCTTCCCGAATGAACCGACGACTATATCTGCCTCAATGCTATTGCCATTTGCACGTACATGAAACTTTCCGGAATCGAAGCTGACGTTTTCAGCCACGGTGTTCAACCGGAATTTTACGCCCAGCGATTTGGCAACACAATAGAGGTGATTGTCGAACGAATAGCGGCTGATGCCAAATCCGCCAAGGTCAAGCGGGAGCGTTACTGCCCGGCCACTGCATGCCGACAATTGAAACCGGCCAATCCTGGGAAGATCAAATTGGCCGGGGAGCAAATTGACCGATTTGAGAAACGGTAAGGCCTCATTTGAGACATATTCTCCGCAAACCCGGTGAAAAGGGTATCTGTTCTTTTCAATGAGCGTGCATCCCACCCCATGTATTGCAAGGTTTATTGCTGTTGTCAGGCCCGCAAGGCCGCCGCCTATTATTACAATACCTTTCAAATAATTATGGCCTTAAAATTGATTCAAATTCACGCCGGTATCGATGAATGGTTGAAAAAGAGGGGTATGCCGTATTTTTGGCGGAAACAATTTCGCGAATTTTGCGTTTATTTATTACACTAATCTTACATACATATAAGATTTCACTTTAATCTGCTTTACTAGTTGGCTTATGGAAACTTCTACAAAGACAATTCCGCGGTCTGTCGAACCGCTTCACCTTCTTCTGGTTGGTAACAACCCGATCGAACTTAGTTCGATCCTGGGGAAGGTTCAGATGATACCCGGCAACAAAATCATCACTGAGATTGCGTTCGATTTGAAAAGCCTCTTCGAAAGGCTCATGAATTTCAGGCCGAATTACATTCTTATTGATGATAACATCGGAAGGCCGGAATTGACGGAAGCGCTTCAGGCACTTGCCGGCAACAGGAAGACAAAGGATATTCCGGTTACCGTTCTGAAGAATTCCAATTATGAAGAAACCAGGGGCTCTTCCAGCGTTCTTGACTACGTGCTTAAGCAGAACATTTCCACAGAATCCATACTGAACACCGTCAAGAATTCAATCAAGTCGCGCCGGACACAACTGTTCCTTTACAAGGCTTACAACATGCGTAAAAGGCAGTTGGCGGCGGGAGCCTGAGGCTAAATCGCATCTTCAAGGCGAAAGGTTCTTTTGAGGATCTCCCCCTTCCGGTTGATCTGTAGGTTTATACGTTTGCCCGGCTTTGTGCTGATAAGGCCAAGAACCTGATTGAGATCAAGCGTATTGGACGATATTCCATTGATGGATAGTATCAGATCACCGGCCTGAACGCCGGCCCTTTCTGCAGACGACAATTCCCTTACATCCGTAACCGCAAAGGTGTTGAGGTCTGATCCTATTGCTTTGACAATAAGCCCACTAAGGTTGTAGTAGAATTTCTTCTTGAAGGAGGAGTTCTTCCTGATGAAGATTTCTTCCCGGGAAAAGTTGAAAACAATGTTAAACCGGCTAAGGACCTCACCCCCTATGGTACCGTTACGGGCAGTACGACCGATCTTAAGACTATCCATGTAGCTGTTGGGATCCGGAAAGTTTGCAATCGGTCCCTTTAGCAAATAGTCACCCAGTTTCATGGACTTCACCCGTCCGACCCTTCCCATGATCTCACCGCCAATCCCTCTTCCTATCAGGCTCTTTACGGATTGTTCGGGTACCGTGATCATGGGATCGGATTGGGGTTCCAGCAGCAGCCCGTGACTGGCCCCTGAATCCATCATCAGCTTGGCATTGATCGTTACCCCATTGCTCAGTGTCACATCTGTCCGTATGTACGGTTTGGTATCCTCGATGGTGATCGGAATCCGATGATAACTCCGCTTGACCTTATGCCGATGCGGGGCGGATACAACGAGAACCTTCTTTTCATAATTGATTTCAATTATAAACCTGCTGAAAAGCTCATAACCCAGAATGCCATGGACATCCGTACCGAGGTAATTTCGCAACTCCAGGTAGTCTTCATTCAGCACGAGAAGGGCGTGGCCGGTACCATGAATTCCAGGCAGATCAAGGGAGACATTATTGGTAATGTACGCTTCCACAATCCCCTGACCGCCGGGGCCCGCAATAATGTATTTTTTAGAGTACTGCAGATTCAATATATCACTGAATGCTTTTTGGGTAAGTATGCCCGTCTGAACTCCGGTATCGACAACAAATTTGAGGGGCAACATACCGTTGAGCACGACGGGGACAATAATCAGATTATTGCGCAGCTCAAATGGTATCTGGACCTTTCTCCTCCCTTCTTCAAGAACAAATCCAAGAGGTCTTTGGCCGGAGCAAAAATTGAAGAGCAGTAAAAAGACTGCCAAAGGGATAGGTAGCTTCTTCATTATTTAGCCGTCGCTCCGTCAAGTTAAAAATTTTATCAGAGTTTACAGGATGCCCGCATTATGACCTCAGCTGCCGGACAAGGTCTGCAGGACTATCAACGGTATTGATGAGGGAGTAGTTTTGATGCTGCAAAAAACCGTTGGCAACCATAACATTCATTTGTTCCAGCAAAGGCGCAAAAAATTTGCCGGAATTCAGCAAGAATACAGGCTTGGATATTAGTCGCAACTGGTTCCAGGTCAGAATCTCGGCAAACTCATCCAGCGTGCCCCAACCGCCCGGCATGGCCACAAATGCATCCGACAACTCCGCCATGCGTCTTTTGCGGTCGTGCATGGAACTTACCACCTCGAGTCTTGAAACGCCGTTGTGGCCCACTTCGCGCTTCATAAGAAAGTCAGGAATAACCCCAATGACATTCCCGTACCCGCGCAAAACCGAATCAGCCAAAACACCCATCAGACCAACGTTGCCACCCCCGTATACCAGCGTAATGCCGGCTTTGGCGAATTCAACACCCAGTTCTTCTGCCGCATCCCGAAAAATCGGATTGTCCCCCAGGCTTGACCCGCAGAACACACAGACATTCATTAATCCGGATTGGGATCAAAACTCATTGTCGTGCTTATTCTTGCTTACCATCTTATTGGGGAATATCCATGGCGCAACAATAGCCAAAATAAACAACGCTATCACAATGTAAAAAGGCATCCAGGATGTATCCATAGTACGTGTATTTGTTGCAAAAATATGGATTCATACGAATTTTGTAGGAAGAATTGAGAAAATACTTATATGTTCGGGCTTATAAAAGACCCTGCCGCAACACGAATACCCTAAATGAGACAATTTATTATCCTTGCCGGTGTTGGTATAGCCCTGATCCTGATTGCTCTTGCTGTTGCGCGTTTTTATATCAAAAAGGAAAAGAAATCACACAGTCCCGAGGACAACATCACATTCAACCAAGGCGATTTGAGTATTTCGCTCTTCTACAACAGGCCCTACAAGAAAAACAGGGAAATCTTCGGCGGCCTCGTCCCCTACGGGGAGGTTTGGCGCACCGGCGCCAACGAAGCTACCACATTCCAAACCAATAAGAATCTGGTGATTGAGGGAAAAACCCTGAGGGCGGGCACGTACACCTTATGGACCATTCCACGCCCCGATTCATGGACTATCCTGTTCAACTCGGAATATGGCCAATGGGGGATCAACTCCAAGGGCGAGCCTAACCGGGATGCCTCGCGGGACGTGCTCACCGTGGATGTGCCCGCCATGCTCCAGGACAGGGTTTTTGAACAGTTCACGATTTCGTTCGAAAGCGTTGGCGAAGACGTGGAAATGGTTCTGATGTGGGATAAGACGCTGGCGGCTGTTCCCTTTTCCTACGAACACTGAGATTCTGCGGTATTCAGGGCAGTGCCCTCACTTTCACCAGAATTTTCTTCTTCTCTTCAGGCAATGCGGGTCGCGAATTAACAAAATAGGTCATCCTGCTTCCCGGTACACCCTGACCCATCAGGTATGCCACTACATTTTCAGCTTGCGCGACGGTACGGTCATTGTGAAACAACATGCTTACCATACAGGTATCGCGCTTGTACAGTTGACCCAATGAATCAATCTCATCCAGCGTTGTCCATGATGAATCGTAACGCACCTCGGTGAGATCCGGCATGGATTGTATGCTGTCTTCCGCATAGCCTGCCATCGTTACCTGGATTTCAAATTGCATACCGAAGTTACCCTTGATCAGTCGGGCTATTTTTTTCAATTCATTTTCAGCGCCGGGAAGAAGTTCAGCACCGTATTCGCTGAATTCCACCTGGCTTAGTTCTATTTCATCGCCTTTTTTCAGGGGCTTTACGGGTGCCGAAATTCTGACAACCTGTTCGATGGAGTCGGTAAGATCAAATTTCCTGGAATAGAACATATAGTTGCTTTGTTCCGGGTCGACGGAAACCTCATACTGCGATCCTTCCGGGAGATATAGTTTGAATGCACCACCCCGATCCGGCCGGCCGGAAAAAATTCGGTAACCTGCAATGAGGTCTACAACCGAGATGTATACCGGAACTGTGGAGCCTTCCATACCCGCTATCATTCCCTCCACGCGCATCATGCCTTTGGGCCTCAGCGGTGCGGGTATGAGATACTCCGCCATTTCCCGCTTCCGGCTTCCCGGCGCGTCACGAAGCAAATACCGGCCTACTCCATTTACGCTCACGAACTGATCGTTCTCCGTTGTATTAGCAAACTCCAACGCAACCGGATTTGTCCAGGTCCCATCTTTCAGGCGCGTGACGTAAAGGTCCATGCCTCCCCTGGCCCCGGGGAATTTGTCTGAACTGAAAATCAGCGTTTCAGCATCAGCGAGTATACGCGGTGCCTGAGAGTTACCCGTATTGACAGAAGCGGGGAGTGCTACAGGCTCATCCCATTGGCCGTTGGATCTCCTGCGCGCACTCATGATCACGCATCCTGAAGCGCCTTGCTGATCCATCTGTTCGCACCGCATGAAGTAGATTGTCTTCAGGTCCGGGGTCAGCGTTGCACACGCCTCATTTGATCTTGAGTTGAGTGGCGCAGCCAGGTTGATGGGCTGAGCCCATCCCGTTCCCTTTCGCTCACTGAACCACATGTCATATCCCCCAACTCCGGGCGACTTGATAGTAGAAAAATACAGAAACCGGCCGTCGGGACTAAGGGTATAACCCCACAGAAAATTCAGGCGGGTATGAAGTGTCTTCGGCAGGGCTTCCGGCTGTTTCCAATCACTGCGAGGATTCCGGGAACTGTAAAACGGTGTCAGCACGTAATCCTCGGCGTTGTCAGATAAGAAAACTATGGCATCCCCATCGACACTCATGAAGGGAGCAAAATGGTTTATGGCAGGGTGATTGACGCTTGAAGGCAGCCTGCGTTTAGCAGCCTGAGAAAAAGTCTCGGAAATGCTCAGCAGACAAAGTACGAGAACCCATGAATACTTTATGTTCATATACATTATCGGAGTTTGGGACTAATTTAGCCAATTGTAAAGCAAGGATCTTACCCGAATATTTAATTAGAGGTTATTTTCGTCAGGGTGCATTGATTTTTCAAAATGTTCACTGTGGAGTCGTAATTTAGAGCCATGATCCAGGTAATTCCATCCATAGCCATCCGCAAAGGAAGGGTAGTCAAAATGCGCAAAGGAGATCCCACCAGCGAGAAGGCTTACGATGAAAACGTGCTGGACCTGGTCAGGCGTTTTGAAGACCATGGCATTGATGTTGTGCATATCGTCGATCTTGACGGCGCTGAAAAGGGGTCGCCGGTCAACTATCATGTGATCGAGGCCATTGCAGGCTATACGAACCTTAAGATTGATTTCACCGGCGGCATCACCACCGACGGAGACATCAGCAAGGCATTCGAGTTTGGCGCCTCGTATATTACAGCATCCAGCGTGGGCGTTACCGATCCTGAATTATTTGCTTCGTGGATAATCTCTTATGGGAGAGAAAAGGTGACGCTTGGTGCGGATGTAACCAATGTTGTTACCAAAGAACTTCTTTACCGGGGATGGCAACGGAAAGCACAGGTCACCTTGTTTGACCATCTGGAATATTTTTATTCGCGGGGTTTGAAGTACGTTAAGTCGACGGACGTGTCTAGAGACGGCGTTCTGGAAGGGCCTGCCTTTGATTTTTATGAGGAGATCATCCAACGTTTCCCCGAAATATGCGTACTCGCCAGCGGGGGCATACGGGGTGTTGATGACATCAAGCGGCTGAACGACCTGGGTGTCTTTGCGGTCATTTTTGGCAAGGCCTATTACGAGGGAATCCTCCAGTTGAAAGACCTAAGGCCCTTTGTCCTGAAGGAAGGCGTTTAGTCGTGTTTTGCTTCCCGGAATGAGAACGGAAAAACCACCTTCACGCTGATGTTCCTGCCCATATTGAAAACACCGCGCCGACCGGTCGCCGGATTCTCCGGCGCGTACTTCAGGCGGTTCAGGTGATCCTGGTACCCGGTATCTAAAATATTATTGACCACAAGGTAAAATGTCAGCAAGGTCCCGGCATCACGCTTCCTTCGTACCGATGCGCCCATGGCCGAACTCCACAAGGAGTATGCCGGCGTGGGCGTCTCCGTGCCATTCTCGAGAAACACCCGTTCCTGTTCCCAGAAATGCAGGAACCCGATCATGAAAAATGCATTGACCAGACTCCCGCCAATCTTACTCACGTTTGCCCGTAGCTCGCCACGATAGTTCAGCGCAGGAATGAAGGGGAGAAAGCGGGTACTGTCGTTAGTGCCTTCGCTTCTGTTCACCGCCCGAACACCAGAGAGCGTATTCTCAAAATGCAGCCAGTCGAATGGGTGGGGGTGTAGATCGACGGTAAGCTCCCCGCCCACGAGGCGCGCATCACCTTGGATGTATTGGAATGCCGGCACCGGATCTTCAGGATCAGGTATGCTGTCCAGGCCGTCACGTCCCCGCAGTTTCTTTAGGTAGATATAGCTCTCTATCGTATTTTGAAACAGGGCAGCTTCCAAGGTGATGTGTTCGGATTGTAATGTCAATCCCGCATCCAGCTGAAATGAAGTTTCCGCTTCAAGGGAAGCATTGCCATATTCGTACTGCAAAGATCCCTCGTGCCTTCCATTTGAACTTAATTCCGCAACCGAGGGTGCCCTGAATCCCCTGGATGCATTTACCTTTAGCGTAAGCGAGGACGTGAGCTCCTGGGTGATACCGAGGCTGGCCGAGTAATTGCCGAAGCGGCGCGAGTTCCCCTCAAACTTAACGTAATCATCGGGGTTACCGGAAGGTGAGCCACTGTCGTCCAGAAACAGGGGATCAATGCTCATGCTCCGTTGGTCATACCGTACACCACCGGAAATGTCCAGGCTCTTATAATGCCAGTTCGCAAAGGCAAATAGTCCCCAGTCGAAAAAGCGGTAATCCGGAATCAGGAAGTCCTCTCCGCCGCCAATACTTTTCTGGAACATCCCGCTGGACCCGGCCGAGATCTTCAGATCGCTGACGGGGGGCAAATAGTAAATCAGATTATAGGTGAATGAATGCAGGTCGAATTCCAGTTCAGGCTCATCGGGTGCTGCAACGTTACCAAATTCCTGCCTGTCGTTATGCTGGTACCCGAGGTCTAACTGAATTCTCGAATTTCCTCTGTAGTAGTTCGTATTGCCTGAAACACGAAAATGGCGAACGGATTGCCTTGGAACAAATAGCGAGTACGTAGAAAGCTCGTGCGGAGTAACTTCCGCCTCCTCGATGTGCGGCCCGACCAGGATCTCCCTAACAAAGTTGCCTTCATTGTTTCGCTCTCCTTCGGTACGTCCCACGTTCTGATCAAACGAACTGACATTTAGCTGCGTGAAGCCCCACTCATCGATAATGCCGATTGTCCCGCCCAGGTCAACCTCATTGAATCCTGAATTAAATACCCTTCCATCATAATGGTTACGGTACGCGCGTGCATTTTTCTGGCTGATACGGCCAAGCCAGTATATACCCTTGTTGTTTCCCGCAAGCGAAAGGCTGTTGCCAACGAGACCGTTGTTGGATTGGAAATTGGTAAGCCATTTACCCTCGAGCGCACCTTCGGGCAAAGGATTGGGTGCGATGAAATTGATGATCCCGCCAAGGCCGTCACTGCCGTACATGAGACTCCCTGCGCCTTTTATGATTTCCACACGGCTCACCGAAAACTCATCGATCTCGATGCCGTGTTCGTCACCCCACTGTTGACCCTCCTGGCGAATGCCATCATACAAAGTTATTACGCGGTTGTAACTTAACCCGCGAACTACCGGCTTTGAGATGCCGGCGCCTGTTGTAATCTGGCTGATCCCGGGGTGTGCTGCGATATTATCCACCAGGTTTGTGGCGGCATGCTCATAGAGCGACTCACTGCTTATGGTAGCGACGGGTACCGGGCTTCTTTTTAATTCAGAAGAATGACTGATACCGGTGACGACTACTTCGTTGAGTTCGGTCACCGCCGGATCAAGACGCACGTTGTGCCTTGTCCTTCCGTCTACCCGGACAATCATCACCTTTGTTTCATAACCGGTAAATTTGAACTCTACCAGAAAATTTCCCCTTGGTAGATTTTCTATGGAGTACGATCCTTCGGGATTCGCAACTGCGCCGCGCTTGAGGTCGGAAATATAGGCCGTAGCCCCCGGAAGGGAAGACGAGTCACGGGCGTCGATGATTTTCCCGTATATGGAATGCTGCCCGTAAGCATGGCCCAAAATAGCGGTTAGAATTATTAACAGGGAAAACCTCATCACTTGCTGACAACACACAATAGTAAGGCTACTTATTTATATGTGCAACTATGTTGCATATATAAATGCAACACAAAAAAGACTACTTGTCAACAATATCAGACATTTTGAATTTCTGGATTATGTAATAGAGGAAATTGAATCCGAGGACAGAATCCTTATCCCCGTCACCCTGTTGAGCCGTACTTTGCTTCCCCGGTTTTGAATCCGGTTGTGCCTGCCGGGTATCGCCAGCAGACGAATTCGCGTACGATGTGGTGTCTGTTGCGTATCCGGATGTTCGCCCGTCGCTGAGCGTAAGCGAACCGGTTTCTCCATCAACCGGAGAATAAGTCCTATCCCTTTCACCCTCAGGATTTTCCAATTGATAGGTTTCCTGCGCCTGTACGCCCAGACTGAGGCACACAAGTATACCGAAGGGAACCAGGACGTGAACGGGCTTAGGTTTCATCAATTTATAAAATACGTCAAAATACAGGCAAAAGTTTCAGTAAACTGAGCATTTTGAGAAAATGATTTGGCGAATGCCCCCTCTGCCAACAAATTATTCTGCCCTTAATCCGTTCTCCTTGCCCAACAAGCAGTAACATGCCGTGGAGATTCAGGCCCACCGGAACCCCAGGCGACAATGATATCATGAAATGCCGGGGCAATCGGGCTCCGGAAACTTCATGTTGCGGTACCGGGTCTACCATGTTGCTGTTAAACAAATTGCTAATTTTATTCCAAACTGCAACGGCCAATCGAAACATATTTGGAAGCGCGGATGTCCCGCCTCGCGTGAAGCAGGGGCGGCTTACCCGAGATGAATTAAGAACATGTACTTCTCCCAACTCGACCGGATTACAGATGGAAGGATCCTCCGCCTGTCCAGGGATATGCCAATCCGGAATCTTTTGACGGACAGCAGGAAGGTCATCCGGGAAGAGGGTTCTGTTTTTTTTGCCCTCCGGGGTGAGCGCTACGACGGACATCAGTTCATCGAAGAACTGTATGCCACTGGCATCCGGCAGTTTGTTGTAGGCGAGGATATCGATCCAGCCCGGTTGCCCGGCACCAATATCATTCGGGTAGCAGAACCGCTCTACGCATTACAGGAACTGGCCCGCCTTCATCGCGAGCAGCACACCATTCCGGTTATTGGCATAACGGGGAGCAACGGAAAGACCATCATCAAGGAATGGCTTTTCCAGCTTCTCTCGCGTGACTATTCAATTGCAAAGAACCCCGGAAGCTATAATTCACAGGTTGGTGTCCCCCTTTCGGTATGGCGGATCCACCCCCACGATCAACTGGGTATTTTTGAGGCCGGCATTTCGCAACCTGGAGAAATGGAAAGGCTGGAAAGGATAATTCATCCCACGATCGGGATATTTACGAATATCGGCCCTGCACACGACGACGGTTTTGGCGGTCCGGAACACAAGGCAGTTGAAAAATGCCTTCTATTCCGGCGGTGTGAAAGAGTCATTTATTGCAGGGACCACACGATCGTCAATGATACTCTTTCACAGGCCACCATCCCTGGCTACTCATGGTCGTTCCATCGCGAAGCCGATGTCAGGGTCACCTCCGTTGGTACAGAGCACCGTTTTGAGACTTCAGATGCCGAATTTACGCTGACACTTCCTTTCACGGACAAAGCATCCGTGGAAAACAGTATTCATTGCATCACACTGATGGTGTATCTCAAATACCACCCCAGCGTAATCGCAGACCGCGTCCGGTCCCTGCGATCGGTTCCCATGCGGATGGAGCTGAAGGAAGGGATCAACCAATGCCAGATTATCGATGACTCGTACAATAACGACCTTATGGGTCTTCGCATAAGCCTCGACTTTCTCCTGAACCAAAAACAAAAGAAAAAGAAGCGAATCATCCTGTCGGACATCCAACAGTCCGGGTTGTCCGACCTTCAACTCTCGAAGCAGATTGCCGAACTCATCAGTCAAAGCGGCATTGATTCCTTCGTCGCTATCGGTCCTGCTATGGGCCGGAACCGGGATCTTTTTCCGGCCTCCGCGGACTTTTATCCGGACACCCCGAGTTACCTGGCGCAGTTTCAGGCAGCGACGTACCGCGATGAAGTAATTTTGATCAAAGGGGCACGGACCTTTCAATTCGAGAAGATCGCTAACCGTCTGCAGCGTAGGCTTCATGGTACAGTGATGGAAATCGATCTGGGCGCACTGGTCCACAACCTGAATTACTTCCGCGCACGAATACCGGATCAGACGAAGATAATGGTGATGGTTAAGGCATTTGGCTACGGCAGCGGCAGTATTGAACTGGCGAATGTGCTTCAATATCATCACGTTGACTACCTGGGTGTGGCTTACGCCGATGAAGGTGCCGAGTTGAGAAGAAACAACATAGAACTTCCCATAATGGTAATGAATCCAACGGAGGAAAGCTTTGATCTTCTGATCCGCCACAAACTTGAACCCGAAATTTACAGCTTCCACATACTCCAGGCTCTGATTGCTTACCTGAACAATCAGTCTTGCGTGGTTCATCTGAAACTGGACACCGGAATGCACAGACTGGGCTTTGAAGCGGAGGGCCTCGATCGGTTGACAGAACTGCTGCTCGCCAACCGCAACATCACCGTAGGGTCAATCTTCAGCCACCTTGCCGGGGCCGACGAAGCCCGTCACGACGCATTTTCGGGGGAGCAGGCAAATCAATTTGAAAAAATGGCAAACACCATCTCCTCCCGTATTGGTTACAAGCCTTTATACCATCTCCTCAATTCGCCCGGAATACTCCGGCTGACTTCCATGCATTATGACATGGTTCGGCTGGGCATCGGATTGCACGGAGTTGACCCCACCGGAGAACATCACGAGCTCAAACCCGTGGCAACCCTCAAAACGATCATTTCACAAATCAGGCATGTCAGGAAAGGAGATACCATAGGATATGGCCGCAGTGGCTTCGCCGATCGGGATATGAAAATAGCTACGCTGGCTATCGGTTATGCCGACGGATTCAGTCGCGCTTTCAGCAATGGAAGAGGGCAGGTACTGATAAATGGCCGGCTCGCTCCTGTCATAGGAAAGGTCTGTATGGACATGACCATGGTAGACGCAACGGGAATTGAGGTAAATGCGGGTGAAGAGGCTGTCATTTTTGGTAAAGATCTTCCCATCCAATGCCTCGCCGATAAGATCAACACGATCCCTTACGAAATTCTCACCAACACAAGCGAACGGGTAAAGCGGGTATTTGTAGCCGAGAGTATTTGACTACCCTACCCGCATCCCAGGTTCTTTTTCAGATCGCGATCCGGCAAACCCCCAAAATCAAACAGCCGCTCGCCCTTGTCAGCCGGGTCTATGGAGTCCTTCTGAAGGTCTGCTCGTGGAACCCTGGCCTCCCGCTTGCCATTGGTCGGCTTCCCTTTTCTCTTTTTCGTCATTTGCGACGTCCTTTTAACTGCCAACACAAAGCTGATATAAAACATTGCATTGCAGGGCCGTACCCCATATATTTGCCTTGTTTTGATTTAATCTAAATAAGAATGCTGGGAAATTCAAGTAATGTGGCTGAAATGAGGCCCGGTGAGGTGGGGGTCATTACGGGGTTTGAGGATTACGTCATTGGCGTTAAGCTCATGGAAATGGGCTGTCTGCCCGGATCTTCTGTTCGGTTCAATTTCAGCGCTCCGCTTGGTGACCCGGTCTGCATCAGCGTACTGGGTTACGATCTTTCGTTGCGCCTTGAAGAGGCCGCAGCGATCTCCATCCTAAAATAAGTAAATGGCCTCCCGGAAAAGGCTAAGGATCGCGCTCGTCGGAAACCCCAATTCCGGCAAGTCATCGCTGTTCAACCGCCTTACGGGACTCAACCAAAAGATCGGAAACTTTCCGGGGGTAACTGTTGAAAAGAGAGTAGGTTACAGTTCCCTCCCCGACGGCCGGGAGGCAGAAGTTGTAGACCTGCCGGGCATCTACAGCATCTATCCGCGAAGTCTGGATGAACGCATCGTATCTCAGGTCCTGCTTGATCATCATTCTGCCAGCACGCCCGACAAGATCGTTGTGGTGGCCGATGCAACTAACCTGAAGAGAGGTCTTCTTCTCCTAACCCAGATCATCGACGTTGGCCTGCCCACTGTACTCGTTCTTAACATGATGGATCTGGCCTCGCGCGCAGGTGTAAGCTATGACATAAACCTGCTGGCGTCAAAGCTTGGCGTTACCGTTGTGCCGATCAATGCGCGTCAGGGTACAGGAATTGACCAATTGAAAAAAATACTTGCCGAACCCCGGAAGGCCACTTCCAAATCCGTGTTCCCGATACGGTCCGAAGTGGAAGAGCCTGTCAGGGAGGTCCGGCAAAGGCTGGGTGTGGACAATGACTACGAGGCTTACCTCTTCCTGGAACAGCCTGAATCCCTTGGATTCCTGTCGCATGATGACCGCGCAACCGTTGATGCCGTGCGGTCGCGCCACGCTTTCTTCCCGGGAAAGTACCAGGGCGCCGAAACCATTCAACGATTTGGATTCATCCAGGATCTTTTGAATGAGGTTATTTTGAAGCCGGCTGACGACACCTGGAAGAAATACTCAAGAAACCTGGATCGCATTCTTACGCACAAAGTGTGGGGGTATGTGATCTTCTTTCTGATCCTCGCGCTGATCTTTCAATCCATCTTTGCCTGGGCAACGGTTCCCATGGATCTCATCGATGGCTTGTTTGCAGCTCTCAGCGGTTATCTTTCGCGTGTGCTGCCCGCCGGTCCCTTGTCCAGTCTCCTGGCCCAGGGAATTGTTCCCGGTATTGGTGGAATCGTAATTTTTGTTCCCCAGATCGCAATACTTTTCGCGTTCATCGCCATCCTGGAAGAGACCGGTTACATGTCGCGCGTGGTCTTTCTTATGGATAAGCTCATGCGTAAGGTCGGGCTTAGCGGCAAGAGTGTGGTACCGCTGATCTCGGGTGTGGCGTGCGCCATTCCGGCAATCATGTCAACCCGCACCATCAACAACTGGAAAGAACGAACGATCACCATATTTGTGACACCGTTGATGAGTTGCTCCGCACGGCTTCCCGTTTTCACGATCCTGATCGCGTTGATCGTACCCAATATGACGCTCTGGGGCGTCTTTAACCTTCAGGGAATTGCGCTCATGAGTCTCTACCTGTTGGGTTTCACGGCGGCCATCGTTTCCGCCTGGGTAATGAAGCTGATCATAAAGGTGAGGGAGCGGAGTTACCTGATCATGGAACTGCCTACATACCGCTGGCCAAAGTGGTCGAATGTCGGCTATACGATCGTTGAAAAGACCCGGTCTTTTGTGTTTGAGGCAGGGAAGATAATTCTTGCCATCTCGATTGTGTTGTGGGTGCTGGCAAGCTATGGTCCCGGCGACAAGATGGAAAAGGCAGACGATTATATTGCCGCTGAAACCCGGGATCTCTCCCTGAGTGAAAGGGAAATCGGGGATCGTATTGCAGCCTATAAGCTGGAGAACTCTTATGCCGGCGTTATCGGGAAGGCATTGGAACCGGCAATCAGGCCGCTTGGTTATGACTGGAAAATTGGTATTGCGCTGCTGACTTCCTTTGCCGCCCGTGAAGTGTTCGTTGGAACGATGGCCACGATATACAGTATCGGTAGTGCAGGCGATGAAGAAGAGGCGACTATTAAAGGCCGGATGAGCGAGGAGATCAATCCGGAAACCGGCGGTCCAAGATTCACCCCCGCGGTGGGATTCTCTCTCCTGGTTTTCTATACGTTTGCCATGCAGTGCATGAGTACCCTGGCCGTTGTATACCGCGAAACCAACGGCTGGAAATGGCCCCTGATCCAACTTGGATACATGACCACCCTGGCTTATGTTTCAGCGCTGGTCGTCTATCAACTCCTTTCCTGAACGGTTTTAAGGCCGGCAGAAAGTACCGGCTTTTTTTAAAATGGTCCTTTACACTATCTTTAACAATGGACCATGCCTATCATTCCGGACTTTTGTATCTGATTCACCTCCTCATGGGTGTCGACGGCGACATCAACGAAACCGAGTTAGTCGCATTGAAAAAAGTCAGAAAGTATGAAAAGATACCCGACACGTTGTATGAGGACTTCGAAAAACAGATCCGCCGGCTGCGCGAACGCGACATCTATAATCAGGGGATCGAGCTTGTCGGGAAATGTTCGGTGGAAGAACGACTAAGTATCTTTGCAACCCTGTACAAGATGTCAGAGGTAGATGGTCGCGTGCATCAGAAAGAGGTCAAGCTGCTCTTATATTCCATTGAAAAGGCAGGAATTGAATTCGATGATGTGGTAAATGCCGCAAAGGCTTCTCCCAATTACTTCTAGTGTTAAAACCGTTCGCATCAAGACCATTTGCAGGTGCTCTCGCATTTCTCATCCTTACAGCCTGCACAAATTCTGAACCGAACAAATTCCGCGATGAGAATTTGGTGCAAATCGCAGGATTCCA
>DATBVZ010000671.1:0-3621 GCA_036515095.1 Cyclobacteriaceae bacterium
CGAAGCCGCAAAGCACTTGCAGCCTTGAAAATCTATGCCCAACCCAGGGCCCGGGTCATTCGCAACAACGCGATACAGACTATCCCATCGGAGGAAATTGTAATTGATGACCTCATCGTAAGCGAGGAAGGCACCTTGTTGCCGGCAGATGGTTGGATTATTCACAGCAATGATTTCGCTGTGAACGAATCGATCGTGACCGGAGAGGCTTACCCGGTAAACAAGAACGCTGAGGATAAAGGAATGCAGCAGGTTTTCAGCGGGACTCAGGTAGTCTCCGGCCTGGCGGTATTCAGGGTCACCGCAATCGGGGAGCGAACGGTGCTGGGCATGATTGGCAAGTCAGTAGCGACAATCGGTAACGAGAAGACTCCGCTGCAACTTCAAATCGCGCAGTTTGTAAAATACATGGCCATTGTAGGGGCCATTGTCTTCGTTATCGTATGGGCACTCAATTATTACGCATCGCGCGATATTCCGGACAGTCTGCTGAAGGGACTCACGCTGGCGATGTCCATCCTTCCCGAAGAAATCCCCGTGGCCTTCACCACCTTCATGGCATTAGGGGCATGGCGGCTGATGAAGACGGGCGTAATCGTAAAGCGGGTACGGACGGTTGAAACACTGGGGTCGGCAACGGTTCTATGCCTGGACAAAACAGGCACCATTACCCAAAACAGAATGGAGCCGAGCCGAATATATGTGCACGATACCGCATCACTCCTGGATCGCCATGACTGGAATGTACCGGAAGCCCGCAAGCTTATAGCAGCGGCTATGTGGGCCAGTGAGCCTGTCCCGTTCGACCCCATGGAAATCGCTCTTCACAACGCGTATCAGGAAATGACGGAGCAGGACGAAAGGAAAGAGTACACGATGATCCGCGAATATCCGCTGTCAGGAAAGCCTCCCATGATGACCCACATTTTTGAGGACGGGCAGGGTCATCGGGTAATAGCCTGCAAAGGCGCGCCCGAAGCGCTCGTGGAGTACTCAACGCTGACGGCAGAAGAAAGACAGGTTGCCTCCGATCGTATACGGGAAATGTCCGGCGGAGGCTTTCGGGTACTCGGCATTGGTCTGGCGGAACATCAGGGTAATGATTTCCCTAAACAACAACAGGATTTCAGGTTTCAATTCATGGGTCTAATCGCCTTCCTGGATCCGCCTAAAGAGAATATTGAAAAGGTGCTCAGCAGCTTTTATCAGGCCGGCCTGAACGTGAAGATCGTGACCGGAGACAATGCCATAACGACCGGGGCGATTGCACGCCGGATTGGATTTGTTGGCCCGGACAACGTAATAGACGGCAATGACCTGATCGGCATGTCGGATGAAACGCTGGCCAAGGTGACTGCCTCGACCAACATCTTTACCCGAATGTTTCCGGAAGCCAAGGTACGGATCATTGAATCCCTGAAGCGGCAGCAACATGTAGTTGCGATGACCGGTGACGGAGTAAATGATGGTCCTGCACTGAAAGCTGCTCACATCGGCATTGCCATGGGAAAACGTGGATCAGAACTGGCGAAAGAGGCCGCCGAGCTTATCCTCTCGGATGACGATCTCGGAAAAATGGTTGATGCCATTGCCATGGGAAGAAAAATTTACAACAACCTGAAAAAAGCAATCCAATACATTATCTCCATCCACATTCCTATCATACTCACAGTGGCACTACCATTACTCCTGGGATGGATCTATCCTAATATCTTCACCCCGGTGCACGTGATATTTTTGGAGCTCATCATGGGACCAACATGTTCCATTGTGTACGAGAATGAACCCATGGAGCCCCAACTGATGAGGCAGAAACCGAGACCGCTCTCCAACACCTTCCTGACCTGGCGGGAATTGTCCGTGAGCGTGGCCCAGGGCCTTGTTATAACGGCATGCGTTCTGGGCGTATACTGGTATGCTGAACAGACCACCGGGAGCGAAGGCACCACCCGGGCGATGGTCTTCAGCACCCTGGTTTCAGCCAACATCTTTCTCACTTTCGTTAATCGTTCATTCTACGATTCATTCTTCAAAGTACTGAACTACAAGAACCCCATGTTGTGGAAGATGGTAAGTCTGACCTTCATGTTGCTGGTAGCCATAGACTACATAGCACCAATCCGAAATTTCTTTGACCTTCAGAGGTTGAGCGGAGGGGAGTTTGGAGTATGCCTGGTGGCAGGTCTGTGCTCGGTTGTCTGGGTTGAGGCCTACAAGGCATGGAAACGAAAGGGGCTCCGCAAGGAAGCCCCACTTGTATCATCCACTTCTCTCGAAGTCAACTAAGTGAAAATGAGGCTGCCCGACCCCGGTTAACCTTTGTTGACCATTGATTAATGTAAGATACAAGCAGCTTCATACAAATTTTGGAATAAAAAACCAATAAATCAAGTCAGGAACGAACTTTAGAACATTTTATATTGCCCTAGGTCGTGTATGATTTGAGCCATTCCTTGAAAAAACCAGTTCCATATCCCCAGAGCTGGATGGCTGCGGATGGAATCGATAAAATTGCGACGGCCAGATTTCGATTGGTTATCAGCGAGTGAAAAAATAACGCCAGGAAGTATAGCAGCAGGAGCGGAAGAAGTACGGCTGACAGCACAGGCGCAATAAAGTACAGGATGGGCAGTGACATTACGGCAAGCACAAACAAAGTTGGCATCCAGTGCGTAAGTTTCACTTCGTCAGGATGATGAACGCCGACCAGTGCGCGGCCCTTTCCGAAGGCCGCGACCTGTCGGTAGAACTGACTGAAGTTGGTTCTCCGCTTGTGGTATACAAAGGCATCGGGAATAAGTCCTATACGAAAGCCCTCTTTCCTCATACGGACGCTTAATTCAATATCTTCCGCATGCCGGTCAAACCGGAATCCACCGGTTCGTTCAAACACCTTTCGGGAGATGCCCATATTAAAACTCCGCGGTTGGAACCATCCAAGGTGCCTTTTTCCGCCGCGTATGCCACCGGTGGTAAGAAACGACGACATGGTGTAGCCCATGGCACGCTGAAGGACAGAAAACTCCTTCATGGGGCGGTCAGGCCCACCCCAGGCATCCAGCTTTTCTTTGCCTAGAGCCGCTTCCACTGCCAGGAAATAGGTGTCGGGAAGCAGGCAGTCGGAGTCAAACATTACAAAGTACGCTCCGCGCGAATGCTCAAATCCGAAATTGCGGGTGGGACCAGGACCACTATTTGGTTTAAAGTAATACTGGATAGCGAGCCGGTTGCGAAAACGGTCTACCACGGCATCGCATCGATCTGTCGACCCGTCGTCAATAACGAGCACCTCCAGATCACGGTACCCCTGCAGGGCGAGGCTCTGAATAAGTTCCTCCACCTCCTGCGGCCGGTTATAGACGGGAATAATGACGGAGTATTTGGGATTCAAATAGCAAAATCAATGAGTGAATAAACCTCCCCTATATACTTATATACCGCTATACTCCATTCACCACCCTTACTTCCTCACCTCCCTATACCCCCCTCCTCCCATCGGTGGTACTGTTGTGATAAGCCGTTCTTCCTCGTGATCAAACCCGACCTTTTCGGAGATGAGGTAATCCCGTTTGGACAGCGATTGCATAGATAGCAGTTCCGCAAGAAAGCCGGTGAGAAAAA
>DATBVZ010000672.1:0-2351 GCA_036515095.1 Cyclobacteriaceae bacterium
ACAAATACTTCCCATGCGCACAATCCTTCCCTCATGGTTCCGAACTTGCCGACACCCCCCTCGAAATACGTGCCGCTTCCCTCCCAGAAGTCGGGTTCGTTGGAATAGGAACCGGACAAAGAATGAAACAGGGCACTGACGGCAAGGCTGCTGTCTACGGCTACTGCAAATTGCATCGTTACCCCGGTTGCATCACCCGTGTCTGCGTAGCCACCGCCAAAGGTCACTTCACCCTTGCCATGGAACAGGGGCACGTTTTGTCCAACGCTGGTGTACAATATCGGGCTGCAGGAACTGAACGCGGACCCGATGAATGTGAGAACAAACATGGCAATTAGCCTGTTGGATATCGTTGTATTTTTCTTGCTCATAAAGAAAGCTCGGTTAATAAAAATGGAAGGTATGACTTCCTGCTAACACGTCATTGGCAAAAAATCCAGGCCCGGTAGTTAATAGTTGCAAAAAATGCTTTTTGCCGTACGGCAGGAGTATAAGTTGCCATAAGCTTAATCCCCGGATCAGGAAAAAACGCTCGCCCGGGTTAAACCTCCAAAATTCTTACCGGACAGCCTCTCCGCAAAGTCCAGATTACAACATCGTCAGTATCCCTTTTACATAGCCGACGGATTCAGCGAGGCCAGGTAGTGGGTCGTCTCCATCTTTTTCGTATTCGAAGGAAAGCGTACCGGCATAGCCGGTTTCTGTTACTGCCTTCAGAAAGGCGGGAAGGTCAATTACACCCCGACCGGCCTCTATGGGTTTTCCGTCTGCCTCGCGCTTGTCTTCGTCTTTCAGGTGACAGTCATAAAGCCGGTCTTTGTACTTGATTGCAAGAGCCGCCGGATCCTCCTGGATACGCACGACATGACCAATATCCATGCACAGACCGATCCGTTTGTCCAGATCTTTTATCCTTTCATAAACGTCTTTTACGCTGGAGTACAGCTGGTCACCCGGTCCGTGGTTATGGATAGCCAGCTTGATGTTGTATTCTTTCACTTTTTTGTCCGCCAGGTGAAGCAATTCATGGTTCGGCACGCCGATGATAACCTCCATGCCGGCGTTTTTCGCGTAATCAAATGCCTGGTTGACTTCGGCCTCCGTCTTCATGTAGATCACCCCCGCACCATACAGCTCCAGCCCCGCCTCCCTTATCCTGGCCACAGCTTCCCGGATCTGCGCCGGCGTGGAGTCCAGCGGAAGGTGCATGCTCTTTAGCGCAAGCTTTTTCAATCCAAGCCTGCTGGCCGCCTTAATGGTATCCTCCAGGCTGAAGTTCCGGAACGTGTAGGACGCCAGGCCTAAGGTAAAGGACTGGCCGGCGCCGGGCCAGGAACCTCCGGTTGCGGACCTGGCAGTGGTATTGAGCAAAAGGCCCGTTCCGGCAAGCCCTAGAGCCCGTAGAAAGTCTTTTCGGCTGATGTGCATAGGCGTAGGGATGTTGATAAATTTGAACCTAAATGTAAGAGGAAACGGGGAAATTGTGAAGGTATGGAGGTATAAAGGTATAGAAGCATTGAGGTATAGGGGTGTATACGTATAAGGATGGCCAACACATCAACCTGCCTGCCCTGCTGAAGGCAGTGCGAGGCAGGCACATAAGCACATAAGCACATAAACACATAAACACGTAAACACGTAAACACATCCATGAAACGTATGGGCATGATCATCTTAACGATCCTGATAATCTATTTCGCCGTTTTGGGTTTGGCGTATTTTTTTCAGGAGGGTGTTATTTTTTATCCGGGTAAACTTCAGGATGACTTCGTGTTCGAGTTGGAAAACGGAGCGGAGGAAGTATTCATACAGACAAAAGACGGTGAGCGGATCAACGGCATTTATTACCCGGGGAGCAGGCGGGAGCTTGTGCTGTATTTCCACGGCAACGCCGGTGACCTGAGCAACTGGCAATATGTTTCGCGGGATTTTGTCAGGGCCGGTTATCACTTCTTTATTATCGACTACCGCGGGTACGGCAAGAGCACCGGTCGAATTGCAGAAAGCGGACTGTACAACGATGCAAGAGCCGCTTATAACTACGTCACTGGAACCAAAGACTTTTCGCCGGAGCAGGTCATCATTTACGGCAGATCGATCGGCACGGGCATCGCTATTGATCTCGCCGGTAAGGTAAGTTCCCGCGGACTGATACTGGAATCGCCTTTCACCGGGCTGAAGAAACTTGCCCGTCAGAAGTTTTCGCTGATCCTGCCATCGCTGATTCTCCGGTTTGATTTTAATAATCTGGCAAAGATCAATAGCGTAAAGAGCCCTGTATTGTTCCTGCATGGAAGCAACGATACACTGATCCCTCCTTCGCACAGTCAGCAGCTTTTTGATTCGTTTGA
>DATBVZ010000673.1:0-4417 GCA_036515095.1 Cyclobacteriaceae bacterium
GGATTGATTTTCAAAAAGATCAACGACTGCAACGACGGAGAGTTCCTTTATTCGGTTCCGGAATGAAAGATTTCGTTGGTAGCGGAATACCCCATTCTGAGTGTCGCTGCTGTTCGCGGATTCCGCATCAGCACCTTCCAACGAGCCGTACATGAATGCAGTGCGCAGGGCAAAACGCGGACCCAGGCGTTGCGCAAACGAAATACCTATTCCCGGCTTGGTAAATCCGAGATCGGTGCTCAGACGACTGGTCTTTGGCGACAGGTCGCCATAGTAGTTTATCGCATTGAATGTGATCCCCAGTTCATTATACCGGTTCTCTTTTGGAAAGCCCTGCTTCTTCCCCCGGTACGTCATCATTCGGAGGTTGTTTCGCTTGATATCCCGGCGGCCCATCTGAGCCTCCGCTTCCAATGCAAGACTGATAAGCAGCAAAACCGCGGTCAGGTAAGCTAGTATTCTCATGGCGGCAAAAAATAATGGTGCTCCAAAAACGGTAAACAACAAAAATAACAAATCTAATTGCGTATATCAAGCCCCCAATTGAGCTTCTGACGTAGGGTTTTGAAGTAATGGTGGCCTTTTAGCTGCACCAGGTTAACTTTGAGATTTGCCTTTTTAACTTTCAACTTAACGGATTCATCGACGGTCGCCATCCTGGAATCCAGGGAAACCAGGAATTTTTTGCTCCTGCCCTCCACCCGGAAGGTAATCTCAGCGTGGTCAGGGACTACCATAGGGCGCACCGTGAGGTTGTGCGGGCTTACGGGCGTGATCACGAAATTTCCAGAATTGGGAAACACCAGCGGACCCCCGCAACTCAAAGAATAGCCCGTCGACCCTGTAGGGGTCGCAACAATAATGCCATCCGCCCAATAGGAGTTCAGGAACTCCCCATCAATAAAGGTGTGCACTGTGATCATTGACGAGCTGTCTTTTTTTACCAGTGTAAAGTCGTTCAGGGCAAAATTAAAATCGCTAAACAGGTCCTGATCGGTATCCAGCCTCAGAAGGGCGCGTTCATCGATGGAATACTCGTTGCTGAATATCATTTCCATAGCGCCCTCCATTTCCTCCCGGCTGACCGTAGCCAGAAAGCCCAATCTGCCCGTATTGATACCAAAAATGGGTACGCCCGTTTTGCCAATATGGGTAACGGATTCAAGCAACGTCCCGTCACCGCCCAGACTAAAAAAAAGATGAAGATTTTTCAGGTTATCTCCGGGCTCATAGGTTTTGAACTTATATTTCCGGAATTGGGACAGGCGTAGGTTTTTTTGGAATCTCGACGAAACAACAATGTCGATTTTTTGCCGGGTCAATGTGTCGAGTATCCGCTCAATGAAGGGGGCAGATTGGCGCGTAAAATCCTTACCATGTACACCAACCTTCATTGGCTCGTAGTTTGACTGAATTTGGATTAGAAAAGGAAGATAGCGCGAAGATACTAAATATCAAGGTAGCGCAGCAGCATATCAATCCGCTCTTTTTCGCCCCCAATGGGCTTCGATTCCTGGTAACGGCCTATCACTTTATAGCCAAAACGTTCGAGCGTGGCGACGATTCTGGACAGGTCAAGTTCATTGATTTTCAGCGTAAGCCTGATCTTACCCGGATCCAGGGGATCTTCCTTGACGATGCTGCTGAGGATCTTTGCGTGGTTTTCCTCTATCAGACGACTGATCTCTGCCAGCGAATAATCTACCAGCGCCATGGAAAGAACAAGTATCCCGCCGGGAAGCTGAACTGCCGCCGTTTGCGCAAATGACGTTAGCGTATCCTGAACGGTGATCACACCGCAGTAAGTCTGGTCGTCATTCAGTACTGCCACCAACTGCAGTTTGTTTTCTGCAGCAACCTTGAGAATATCGTAGAAGTGGGCGTCAAGGTTGACATGGCATTGCTGGCCGATCAGTTTAAATGCCTTGACCTGGTTTTCAATGTCATTCGCTTCGAGTATGATTTCTTCTGAAATAAAGCCAAGAAGCCTATTGTCTTCAACCACCGGCAAATGGTTACACCGGAACTCCTCCATCCAGACAATTGCCTTATGCGCATCGTCTGTCCCCTTGAGAGGGGGTATCATATGGTTGATCAAATCTTCGGCTATCATGCGCTTACCCGGGATGAAGTAGTATTGCCTAAATCTAACAAAAATCCTTCCACAATTTCATTGAACTTTTCAGGGTGCTCCATCATGGGTGCGTGGCAACACCGGTCGATAAATTTCAATTTTGATTGCGGTATCAGCCGGCCAAATTCGTGCGCAACCATGGGTGGTGTGATGGTATCGTTTAATCCCCAAACCAGCAATGTCGGCACCTTAATTGCCATGATCTCCGATGCCAGGTTATTTCGCTGCGCTGATTTGGCGATGGCCACGATCCGCATACACTTGGGGATACTCCGGGTTGTCTCAAAAACTTCATCGACCAGTTCCCGCGTCGCCACTTCAGGGTCGTAAAAGGTGTAGGCCACCCGTTCCCTGACATACTCATAATCTCCCCTTTTTGGATAGGAGCCTCCCATTGAATCCTCAAAAAGTCCGGAACTGCCGGTCAGTATAAGGCCGCTCACCATGTTCCCGTTTTTCAGGGTATACATGAGAGCAATATGGCCGCCGAGGCTGTTTCCCAGGATGACCATATCCCGGAGGTTCATAAAAGCGACAAACTCTTCCAGGAAGCTTCTAAGCCCGTCAAGACCCGCCTCCTTGATGGGCATTTCGTAGATGGGGAGCATGGGAATGACAACTCTGAAATTCGGAGAAAAACGACCGACAACGCCCTCCCAGTTACTCAGTGCCCCAAACAGCCCGTGCAACAACAGAAGCACACGTCCATTACCCTCATCGACAAACTTGAATCGATCTGCTTCTTTGACCGTCAGCCCCATGATCGCTCGGAATTAATCCAATAAGTAAACAAAATAAATTTAAATAAAGTCCTAAAAGTCGCATTTACCACCATGCGCTCAAAAGATATTCCTGAAGGCCGGCACAAGCTCGCCCATCCAGTCAGCGACGAGCGGGGCGAATCCTGAAATAAAAGGATACAGTCCCGACCGGGAAGCCCATGCGGTTATGATTTCAACACCCAATGAGTCGAACACCCAGAATGCGACGCTCAGCAGAAAGGCTGATTTTACAATGCCCAGCAAAGCGCCCATTGCCTGATCGATGCCGCCAAGAATGGACTGTTGTATGGAAGACTTTATGGCTTTTCCAAGAAGGGAGACGACGACAACAATAATGGCAAAGACTACGGCAAAAGCAATATATGGAAGTATGCCTTCATCGATGCGGAAATTGGAATCCAGCATAAGCATTGCTTTACCCAAAAGGGCGAAGCCTCCAAGTATTCCCAATACGATTGCTGCCAACGAAATAATGGTCATCAAAAATCCTTCCCGGTAACCGCCGACGGCGCCGAAAAGAATTACGACCACCAGTATGATGTCAACCCAATTCAAGCAGACAACATTTCTTTTACCAACGCAGAGATAATCCTGCCTTCCGCTTTACCGGCCAATACCCTCGTGGCCATTCCCATTACTTTGCCCATGTCCTGCGGCCCGGCAGCGCCCGCATCCGCAATAATCTTCTTCAGTTGCGTTCGTAGTTCTTCTTCCGACAGTGGCTTCGGCAGATACCGGTTGATGATTTCCAGCTGAAACAATTCCTTATCCGCGAGGTCCTTCCGCGACTGCGCGAGAAAGATGTCCGCCGATTCCTTCCGCTGTTTAGCGGCCTTCATCAGCAATTTGTTTTCCGCATCCGCCGTAAGTTCTCCGGCACTTCCCTTTTCGGTCTCCGCGAGAAGGATCATCGACTTGATACTGCGTAAGGCCTCCAGCTCAGCCTTGTTTTTCGCCAGCATGGCAGCCTTGATATCGCCGTCTATTCGCTGTTTTAAGCCCATATCAAATTTTCTATTGTACCTTTGAAGGTACGTATATGAAAGTTCAGTGGCACGCCTTAGCATCAATATTAACAAATTTGCCACACTCCGGAACTCGCGGGGTGGGAATAATCCGGATGTGCTGGTCGTTGCTGCCGACTGCGAGCGATTCGGGGCCGAAGGAATTACCGTCCATCCGCGACCCGATGAGCGACACATACGTCACGTTGATGTAATCGCCCTGAAGGATGTGGTTACAACCGAGTTCAATGTCGAGGGTTATCCCGACCAACGCTACCTCGGGCTAATACGGCAGGTCAGACCTGCGCAGGCAACACTGGTACCCGATGCGCCGGATGCTATTACCTCCAATAGCGGTTGGGATACGATCCGGCATGCTGATTTTCTTCGCGACATTGTCCGTGAGATTAAGTCGCTTGGTATTCGCGTTTCACTTTTCGTTGACCCGGTACCCCGCATGGTCGAAGCGGCAGCAGAGGCGGGTTCCGACCGTATCG
>DATBVZ010000674.1:0-9563 GCA_036515095.1 Cyclobacteriaceae bacterium
CTCCCGTTTCCTCCTGGTATTTGTTGACGGATTGCACAGAGTTCCATCCGGGTGACCAGAAAAACGGGATGGCGGATGAAGGCGGCTGCATCCGCGTACCCTCCATTGTATAGGAAAGCGGTGAATCCTGATCAGCGGGTGGCTTCGGTTCGCTTACATGAATACCGGCGTTCATGGCCGCTCTTCCGCTATAGCGGGGTGGCTGTCTCGGAATTTTTTGGCCGTTGATGCGAAAGCCGGCAGAAGGACTAAGCCCCGCAATGCTGTCAAACACCGGAATCTCCCTGGAAAGGGCATTTACGACGTCGTCGAAGGTTTCCCATGGCGCACGATCCGCAACGTCCAGCGCCTTGCCCACTTCAAGCAGCCATCTCCAGCTTTCCTGGATACCGTTGGAAGGTTCATAAACCTGGAAGAAGCGCTGTGCCCTCCCTTCGTTATTGACCAGTGTTCCGTCCGCTTCTGCAAACGTACCCGCAGGAATTGTCACGTCAGCCTTTTCAGCGGTCTTGTGCACGGAATGATCCAGCACGATGACATTCCTGAATCGCTCCAGCAGATCAGCAACGGCAGCGGACTCACCGCGCCGGAACAGATCGTTCTCGAGTATAATGACGGTTTCTGCATTTCGCTCGTCACCCTGACCGGAAATCCTGCCGAAAGGCAGCCCACCAAAAAGGGTAAGACCCATCGAATTGCACTCGGGCATGGTAAGTACAATTCCGGTATTGGAATTCTTTCGATGAAGGGCATACGCAATGTTTGCAGCAGCTTCAAGAACTGCGGACGAGCCTGAAGCGGTTCCGGAAATTATCACCGGGCACGATGCACTGAGCAAGGCTTCTGCAATGTGTTGAACGGTCTGTTGTTCATTATCCGGCAGGTCGCCTGCACCGGGCGCATCCGCATCGATCCGGGCGGCAACGGCAAAGCCAATTCTCGCCAGGTTATCCGGCGTGGCCCTGAAACATCCCGTGGCTATTTCATCAAGCCTGGTTGATGTGACAGTGCCTATGAACACCGGACCGAGTTCGTTTTGTACCATTTCGCGAACGGCGGTGTCATTCCATGCCGGGATATTTACGGCCCGCGTTTTTTCAGCGGGTCTCGTACGTGCCGCTTGCCGGACAGCAAGGGCAAGCATCGGGGCTGTATTGGTTAGGTCTTCTCCCAGGATCAGAACGGCATCCGCCTTTTCAACTTGCTTCATGGAGAATGACGGAACGGGTCCCGATCTCAATATTCTTACTGCGAGATTGTTGAGATCGTAATCCTGTTCGGAAATTCCCTGGTAAAAATTCTCCTTGCCCGCAATTCTGCTGAGGACAAAGTTGGATTCCAGGGAAGCACGCCCGGATCCAATGCCAACGATTTTCGATCCGCGGAATGATGCGATCCGGGCAAGCAACTTATCGGCGACAACGTCCGTGTGCGTGCCATTGCGGAGCGCGGGAACCCTTATCCTTGAGGGTGCATTGATAAACTCGTATCCAAAGCGACCTCTGTCACAAAGGAAATAACCATTAACCTGCCCGTGGTACCGGTTGGCAACCATCCGTATGGTGCCGTAGCGCTCACCGGCTATGGTATTACAGCCAAGGCTGCAGTGCACACAAACTGACGGTGACATGGTCAGATCCCATTTGCGGGTATAATGTTGCTTGAGCGTTTTGTCCGTAAAGACACCGGTGGGGCATACCTCCGTGAGATTTCCGCTGAACTCATTTTCCAGGACGCCATCTTCACTTCGTCCGAAATAGACCCGGTTTCGCGATGCAAAAGCATCAAGGTCATGTCCGCCTGCGTAGTCTTTGTAAAAACGGACGCAACGGTAACATTGTATGCACCGGTTCATTTCGTGATTGATGAAAGGCCCCAGGTACTGATTCCGGTAGGTGCGTTTATGGTACCTGAATTTTCTGTAGGCATGGCCGGTCATTACGGTCATGTCCTGAAGATGACAGGAGCCACCTTCATCACAGACGGCACAGTCGTGCGGGTGATTGGTCATCAGCCAGCCGATAACATTCTTCCTGAATTCGTGCGCCTCGGCATCGGCTATGGAAATTCGCTGGCCGTCTGCCACACCTTCCATGCAGGCCATAATAAGCCGGCCATGCTTATCTTCAGGATTCCGGTATAGCTTTATTGCACATTGCCTGCATGCGCCGACTGAACCCAGGGCGGGATGCCAGCAGAAGTAAGGCAGGTCAAAGCCCAGTGTCAGGCAAGTCTCGAGAAGGTTTTTTCCCGGGCTTACTTCATGGGGCTCATTATCTATATATAATGTTGGCATGGTTATCCCTTATTCTTTGCGTGCGCGTGTTGGGGGTGAGACTCGGGATGATGAGGCTGATTCCTGACCGACACCTCATCCCACGGGCATTTGTGATCATGCACATGCCTTTCGAAATCATCCCTGAAGTATTTAAGCGCGCTCTGCAGCGGCTCCATGGCACCTGGTGCAAATGCACAGAACGTATTGCCGGGTCCCAGGTATTTCGCATGCAAGTCGAGTAACACGAGGTCTTCACCGACTCCGTTACCCAGTTCAAGGGATGCCAGGATATTGCTTATCCAGGGAATCCCTTCACGACAGGGTGTACAGTATCCACACGATTCCTGGGCAAAAAATTGTTCAAGGTTCCGCACAAATCCTACGGGGCATGTCTTGTCATCCAGCACCACTACTGTGCCGGTGCCAAGACGGCTTCCGGCTGCGGCCACGGCGGTGTAATCCATCTTTACATCCAGGTGCTCTTCCACAAGGAAGTCGGTAGATGCTCCGCCGGGAAGGGCTCCGCGGAATTGGTGTCCATCGCTCATACCACCGGCATATTCTTCAACGAGTTCGCGCAGGGTCACTCCCATCGGAAGCTCCCACGCCCCCGGTTTCCTTACCTTCCCGCTGACGCCATATATCTTGGTGCCGGCGTCGCCGGTCCGGCTCAGTTTCCTGAACCACTCGGCTCCGTTGGTCACAATGGGGGGAATGCAACAGAGCGTTTCAACATTATTGACAATAGTGGGCCTTCCGAACAGCCCGCTGATCTGGGGAAAAGGTGGTTTCGCCCTGGGAATCGCACGTTTGCCCTCCAGCGAATTCAGCAGCGCCGTTTCTTCTCCGCAAATGTACCGTCCTACCCCGGTATGAAGATGCATCTCAAGATCGTAGCCCGAACCCAGGATATTCCTTCCCAGGTATCCCGCGCTGTATGCCTCGCTCACTGCGGCGGCAACAGCGGCAGCCGCTTCCTTGTATGCCCAACGCAGAAAGATGTACGAGATATCCGCTTCGATGGCGTATGCCGCCAGGATCATTCCTTCGATCAGTTGATGGGGTGTGCACTCGAGCAACAACCGGTCCTTGAATGTCCCCGGTTCCATTTCATCTGCATTGCAGATCAGGTATTTGGGTTTTGAGCCGTTCATCGGCACAAAACTCCACTTCATTCCGGTGCTGAATCCGGCTCCTCCTCTTCCACGCAGATTCGAATCCTTTACGATGCTCTGAACATCCGCAGGGGTCATGCCGCCCAGCACCTTGCGCAAAGCCTGGTATCCACCCACGCTTTCGTACTCCTTCAGGCTAAGTGCCTTTTTGTCGTCACGAATATGTTGCGTTAATGGCCTTTCCATGGCTGAGTGCATTGTTGTCTACAGGATTATTCGTACTTGTTCAGAATGTTATCCAGTTCTTCAGGCTTCACGTTTCTATAGAGGTCGCTGTCAATCATTAATGCCGGCGCACAATCGCACGTTCCGAGGCAGGGATTTGGCAGCATGGTATATCGTCCGTCCTGTGTTGTTTCACCATAATTGATTCCGAGCCTTTCGGTGAGCCTCCTTTGGATCAGCTCGTAACCCATCACCCAACAACTGATGCTATCGCAAATGAGGATGATATGCCTGCCTACGGGCTTGCGGAAGAGCAGGTTATAGAACGTCGCCACCGAATCCAGCTCGTCGATGCTCATTTCCAGGTACTCCGCCACATCACGCAGGCTTTCGTCAGATATCCACTTTCGGTGGTCCTGCACAACCTTAAGTGCCTCAATACAAGCCGCCTTTCTGTACGGTACCGTTTCCACAGCATGATCGATTCCCTTTCGTTCTTCTTCCGACAACATAGCAAATCCATTTTTATTCAATTCCTCAACTCTCTTCACTGACTCATTCACTCATTCACCCACCGCTTCATCTGTCAATATCAGCAAGCACAAAGTCCATCGCACCGAGTATACTGAGCAGATCCGCAACGGTGTAGCCCTTGCTGATGTATCGCACCATCTGCATGTGCGGAAAGGACGGTGTGCGGATCCTGAGACGATAGGGTGACGTGTTGCCATCGCTGATCGCGTAATAACTGTTCGCTCCTTTTGTCGCCTCAATACAGCTCATCGCCTCGCCTGAAGGAATCACCGGTCCCCAGCTAACGCCAAGAAAGTGGGTGATCAGTGTTTCGATGTCCTTCATGGTATGTTTCTTCAGCGGTGGCGTGGTCAGGGGGTGGGTTGACTTGTAGCCGCCACCGGGCATATTTCTCGAGCATTGCTCAATGATCCGCAGGCTTTGCCTCATTTCTTCCACTCTCACCAGCGCCCGGTCATAGCAGTCGCCGTTCTGAGCGACCGCCACGTCGAAGTCGAACCGGTCATAACCGGAGTAAGGTTGCTTTTTGCGGAAATCCCAATCGAATCCGCATGCTCTTAATCCGGGACCGGTAACCCCCCATTCCACAGCTTCTTCCGCAGTGAAGATGCCTATCCCGACTGTCCGAGCCTTGAAAATGGTGTTGCGCATTACCATGTCGTCATACTCTTTCAGGCGTTTGGGGAAATAGTCCACGAAACTCCTGATCATGGCCTCCCAGCCTTCGGGAAGATCCTGTGCTACACCTCCGATCCTGAACCAATTGGGATGCATCCGTCCTCCGCATACCGCTTCCACGATATCGAAGACTTTCTCCCGGTCGGTAAACATGTAGAACACGGGTGACAACTGGCCCACATCCTGGGCAAACGTACCATACCACACGAGGTGGCTTGCAATACGGAAGAGTTCGCACATCATTACGCGGATCACCTGGGCCCTTTCAGGGACGTCAATGCCCGCCAGTTTCTCCACGGCGAGCAGGTACGCCAGGTTATTGTTCACGCCGCCCAGGTAATCGACGCGATCCGTGTAGGGAATATAGGTGTGCCAGGATTGTCGTTCCGCCATTTTTTCCGCACCCCGGTGATGGAACCCGATATCAGGAACTGCGTCTACAATGTCTTCCCCATCGAGCTGGAGTATGATGCGCAGTACGCCATGCGTGCCCGGGTGCTGGGGACCGATATTCAGGAACATGAAGTCACTGTCTTCATGCTGCGTCTCCATTCCCCATTCTTCAGGATGAAACTGAAGTGCGGACTGTTCACGGTCCTCCTTTTCATCGTACAACCTGAACGGGCCCATCTCAGTCGCCCGTGCAGGGTGTTCCTTGCGTAAGGGATGACCTTCCCATGTTACGGGCATTAAGATCCTTCTCAGGTTGGGATGGCCCTCGAACCGGATGCCAAACATGTCAAACACCTCGCGTTCATACCAGTCGGCGTTTGCCCAGAGGGAGGTGATGCTGGGCACCGACGGAAATTCCGCCGCAAGAGAAACCTTAAGGCGAATAAAGCCGTTGCGCCCGAACGAAAGCAGGTGGTAAACGAGCGTAAACGCGCCTTCCGGATATCCGGATTCCTTCTTTCTCGACCGCTCATCGATGGCAGTCACGTCATAAAGCAGCAAATACGGCTTGGGAATTCCGGACTTAAGGTACCTCAGTATTTCCACGAGTCTTTGCGCAGGCATCCACAGCGTGGTAACGTCATCTCCGGTCGCCTGCCTGGTGAAGGTGTCCTCACCAAACTTCAACTGCAAAAGCTCCGTTGGCTCGAGTCCGTTTTCCATACCGTGCAATTATCAATACGTGAGTGAACAATGTGTTTACGTGCCTGCCTGGTTTACGTTAGGCGTATCAAAGGCGTATGGATTCTTCTTCACTGGCTTACGCGCGCCTCATCATTTGTGTTTGCCAATTGCCTACTGCCCCTTGCCTCCTGTCTGTCATATTCCATCCGGCGAGCGGAATTCAACCATCTTCTTTCGCATTTCGTTCTTGCGAGCCTTGACAGATACCTTCTCCGGGCGGATCACACCCTGATCCCCGATCATCCAGCTCAGCGGCCGCGTTTCCTGCCCTGCACGCTCGGCGAGCAGCGTTAAGCCTTCCATGAAGGCATCCGGCCTTGGCGGGCACCCCGGCACATAGACATCGACCGGCAGGAACTTGTCTACACCCTGTACCACGCTGTAGATGTCATACATGCCACCGGAGTTGGCGCAGGAACCCATTGAAATAACCCAGCGGGGTTCCATCATTTGCTCATGAAGCCGCTGAATGACCGGTGCCATCTTTATGAATACCGTTCCCGCAATGATCATTACATCGGCCTCACGGGGGGTACCCCGAATCACTTCAGCCCCAAAGCGGGCCAGGTCATACTTCGGGGTCATGCTGGTAGCCATTTCAACAAAGCAGCACGACAATCCAAAATGAAACGGCCACATGGAATTCTTCCTGCCCCACCGCAGCAGATCATGAACTGTACTCATTACCAGGCTCTGCCGGACGGCCTCTTCCATGGAACCCGTTCCCCGGGTCGCCCTGACAGGCTCCTGTATGTTGCTAAGCCACCAATTCATCCTTGTTCTTTTTTTTCAATTGCTTGTAGGCCTTCAAGATCTTCTTGCCATCAGGACCGAAATCCAGTGCACCATTACGCCACTCATAAATAAGTACCACGAGCAGCAGGAAAATAAATACCACCACGCCGGCATAACCTGCCCATCCGAGTTCCCTGAAAGCTATGGCCCACGAGAAGATGAAAATGGTTTCGAGATCAAAGATCACGAACAGCATGGCAATGAGATAAAACTTGGCGGAGAAGCGCAATCTGGCGGAGCCTGTACTCAGGATACCCCCTTCGTAGGGCTCACCGGTTGCACGCTCCTTGTGGTGCTGCCCCAGAAACCAGGACAGTATAAGAATAGCGCCAACGAGGCCAAACACAATGGCACCATAGGCAAACAAAGGCCATAAAACGCTGTCACCTTCCGAACTGTTCAAAACGGAACTGCCTCCGGCAAGTCATTTTAATCCTGAACTGAACTACACGGTTACTCTAAAAACTGCAAGAGGCAACGCTGCCAATGCAGTAACATGCGGCGCTATCAAAGTTGCTCTATGCCTGAAGGTAAACTATTTAGGCAAAAAACAAAAGGTAAGAATGTGTATAAAAAATAAATCCGGAACGAGCATATCACACGCTGTATCTTACCATAAAAAGTTTACTTTCCGTTTGTTCGGATGATTCCGAACGCGCCATCTTTGAGTCTGGAACATTTCCCTGCGCGCACAACAACCGAACCTCAATGATCAGGATAAATCTTATCAGTGGTCCACGCAATATTTCCACGGCGCTGATGTACTCCTTTGCCCAGCGGCCCGATACCCGGGTTTTGGATGAGCCTTACTACGCCGTTTACCTGCTCCGCACGGGAGTCCCGCATCCTGCCCGGGAGGCAATCATCCTTAACCTTCCCCAAACCGAAGAAAAAGCAGATGAAATGATCTTTGGCCACCCAGCTTCTTACGCGGTGTTGTTCATCAAGAATATGGCTCATCATATGGAAGTTCTGGACCATGAGGTAAAGGATGGACTCATCAATGTTTTTCTCATACGCGATCCGCGGCTGGTTATTGCAAGCTATTCCCGCATCATCGACCGGCCTGTAATGCGGGATTTGGGTATTGAATATCAGTACAGGCTTTTCTCCAGACTTCTCAAACTGACTTCCGCACCCCCTATCGTTATTGACTCCGGCCTGCTGCTGAGAAGCCCGGCTTCCGTACTTCGTCAATTGTGTGCAGGCACCCATATCCATTTCCTCCCGGAGATGCTTACGTGGGAACCAGGGCCGAAGAGTTACGACGGTATCTGGGCGCCACACTGGTATGGGAATGTCCATAAATCAGAAGGATTTACCGCACTTGATTCTGCTCCCCGGACCGTCCCCGATCACCTGATGCCCCTCTGCGAGGAGTCCATGTCATTTTATCAAAAACTACTACCTTTTGCGCTTAAACCTCAGGATTAACCATGTTGCAAAAATTCAATTCCAAAAACGAAAGGATATGGGTACATGTAGGCGGCAGGCTTTTGCCGCGTGAAGAGGCGAAAGTATCCGTATTCGACAGCAGCGTACAGGGCGGTGATGCCGTGTGGGAGGGCCTGCGCGTATACAAGGAGGGAGTATTTTGCCTGGACCGCCACCTGAACAGACTGTTCGCGTCGGCGCGTGCGCTTGCCTTTGAGGGTGTACCGGAAAGGGAGTACATCAGGCAAGCAATTGCCGAAACGCTCGATGCCAACGAAATGGATGATGGAGTGCACATCCGGCTTACGCTTACCCGAGGAGAAAAGATTACATCAGGGATGGATCCGAGACTGAACAGCGCGGGTTGCTGTCTGATTGTGCTGGCCGAATGGAAGTCGCTCGTTTACGACAATGAAAAGGGTATCCGTGTGATCACAGCACCAGTCAGGAGGAACGGCCCTCAATTTTTAGATTCAAAAATCCATCACAACAATCTGTTGAATAATATCCTGGCAAAAATCCACGCCAACATTGCCGGTGTAGATGCCGCTATCATGCTTGACCAAAATGGGTTTGTTGCCGAGCTGAATGACACGAATCTCTTTATGGTAAAAGACGGCGTGGTGTGCACACCTTTCGCGGATGCCTGCCTCGCCGGCATCACCCGGGGCATCGTGCTGGAGCTTTGCGCAAACCACAAGATTCCTGCAAAAGAACAACACCTTTCATTAACGGAATTCTATAATGCCGATGAGGTGTTCGCTACCGGAACTATGGGTGAATTGACTCCCGTCATGGAAATAGACGGAAGGTTGATCCGGGATCAGTCCGGCGCGTGTGTGGCAGCAGAAGTCCGGAAGCATTTCCGTTCGTTTGTTGCTGACAATTGTACGGAGCTGCCTTTTAAAAGCAGTAAGAGGCACTGAACAATGCCTGCGAACTTTGCTTAAATTGGCATACTCAAGAAAACCGTCAACATGAAACCCACGATCATCATTTTGTATTGTTGCATAATCTTCCTTCATCCTGCCATTGCTCAACGTCCACAGGTAGTGTCCCCCCTTTGCGAATACCTCGTCAACCCGGTAGGTATTGACCAGACTTCTCCTCGAATCAGCTGGAAAATGCAAACGAACAAGCGCAACTCGTTTCAGACGGCCTATGAGATCCGGGTCGGAACGGACGCAGCTGTTGCCAGGGGCAGAGGTATTATCTGGAATTCCGGCAAGGTGGCTTCCGACCAGTCGGTGCATGTGCCCTATGGCGGTCCTGAACTGAAATCCAGGCAGCGGTATTACTGGCAGGTGAGAGTCTGGGACAATGAAAACAAGGCGTCAGCCTGGAGTACGCCGTCGTTTTGGGAAATG
>DATBVZ010000675.1:0-5927 GCA_036515095.1 Cyclobacteriaceae bacterium
CCCTCACCATTTTGCTGGCCAGCGCTGTTTCGTAGGGCGGATATTCAAATAGCGGGTACGTTCGGAAGTCAACCTCGTGATAAAAAAGATTTTCATTCAGAAAATCCAGCCGGCTGGGTTGTGAATAGGTAATGAAATGAACTTCGTGACCTTCCTTGGCGAGTGCCTTGCCCAGTTCGGTTGCCACAACTCCGCTTCCCCCGAAAGTAGGGTAGCAAACTATTCCAATCCTGATATGATTCACCGGTTGTCTGTTTTTATTGTTTCCAGTTGGGTCCTGTATTCCATCACCAAATCACCATGTCCATCAACGGGATGGTCCTTACAATAACTGAAAATAGATTCATAAATTACATCCTGAATGCGGGAACGAATATTTAGACTTAAAAGTTTATTGTTGGTCATTATGGGATTTACCCGGTTCGATAAAAAGATATATACCAGGTTGAATTCAGGGTCAACCCAAATGCAGGTACCCGTAAAACCAGTGTGGCCGAACGTACGGGGAGAGGCGTAGATGGAAGTCGGACTTCTCCAATCGCCCTGCACCGGCTTATCCCATCCCAAACCCCGGCGGCTTGAGTCGAATTGCTTTTTGGTAAAAAACCTGACGGTCTCGGGCTTGTAGTACTCCATTCCTCCGTAGTAACCTTCCTGCAACCACATCTGACCCAGTTTTGCCAGGTCGTTGGCGTTGCTGAAAAGCCCGGCGTGCCCGGCAATGCCGCCGTGCATGGCCGCTCCCTGATCGTGAACTGTTCCCACCAACAACCGCTTTCTGAAAAGCGTATCCTTCTCCGTGGGCGCAATCTGTGATTTTGGGAACCGGCTCAATGGCAGGTAACCGGTAGTACCCGCACCCAGCGGCTCGTACAGGTTCTGTTGCAGGAAATCTTCAATCGGCTGATTCAGCATCGTCTCCGCCAGGTGTTGCAGAATGTAAAATCCCATATCGCTGTACCGGTAATCATAAGGCGTGCGGGCAGGCTTGTCGCGAACCCTTGCGCCGATGATCCAATTCCACAGGCTATCCTTCATTGAAACATTGGCGAACAACCCATCCGCGACGACGTAAGGAAAATTGCTGCTGGGCACCGTATCGTAGTATCCGGGCAGATAAACCGATGCTTTCATGGTTTGTGCCCAGAACGGGAGAAAAGGCCAGAGCCCTGCCTGGTGGGTGAGAATATCCTTGAGGGTGTAATCCTGCTTGTTCGAGTTTTTCAACTCCGGCAGGTAATAGGAGGCTTTCCTGTTGATATCGATCAGTCCGCGGTCGTGCATGAACATTACGGTTTGCAGGGTGGCCGATACCTTGGTGACCGATGCCAGGTCATAGATCGTATTTTCCGTTACCGGGGCGAGGTTGTCGTAGGTGAGGTACCCGAAGGCTTTCTCATACACCACCTTTCCATCCCTTGCCACGAGCACGTAACAGCCGGGTGTGGATTCCGTTACCATGGCTTCCTGAGCAATGGTTTCGATCTTCTTCAGTACCCGGCTGTCCAGACCCACATCTTCAGGAAAGGAATAGCCAAGCCGGTGCAGGTCGGCGAGCGAATCACCGTTGCCCACCGGGAATGCGCGGGATACGGTTATCGGGAGTTTCCCATCAGCGGGTAATGCCCCGAACAGGATCTGAGGCACAATACCAAGCATTGGACCTCCGGAGAATGCCTCGACCACGGTGTCAAACCTGTCCAGCGACGCGAGCCATAACGGAGAGCCGAAAACCACGAGAACAACATCATGCTCAGCCTGCAGCGAGGCAAGTTTGTCCATCACATCCGGGTATTTCGCCGGGTCGCTGTAAATAGCCGCGATAATTGTCGTGAAGGGCTTCAGCTGCTCTGCCAGGTCGTCGCTGTTTTCCGCGTCGGCTACGAAGTGCGCGATCCTCGCGTACTTGTCCGCCGTCGATGTAAATGCATTCGGGGAAGGAAGGCCTATTGACAGTGTCGCCATTGTTTTGTTTTCCAGTAAACGAATGGGGAGAATAGCCCTGTCGTTGCGTGCTGCGGTTACCGCATGCTCGAGTAAACGGGAGTTCAGGCGCCGGGCTGCGTCGGTGTGAAGGCTCCTGAAAAGATCGTGCTCCGGTGTTGGCATTTCCCGGCTGAGACCTGCGTCATACTTTGCGGCCAGGATTTTTTTTACCCTTTCGTCGAGGAGCGCTACGTATTGCGGCTCCTTGCGGAGCAACCTCTTGATCTTGCGCACCGCAGGTCCCGGTTCTTCCGGAAAGAGGATTATGTCGTTGCCCGCCTGAAAAGCCAGCAACTCAGCTTCACCGCCTTTGTACAAGCCCGCGTTATCCTGAATATCCGGGATGCTCACGAAGACGAGACCTTCATACTTCATTACATTTTTCAGCCATTGTCCCGCGTAGATCGAAGTAAGCACGGCAGGTGAGAATTTATTTTTCCTGGCTACCTTTTTCTTTTCATAGAAAAGGGGGAATTCGGATGATGCCGTAAGCACGCCACTGATCCGGTTGGAAAAAAGGCTTCTGTAAGGATGTGCTTCGACTGAATCGATGTAGGCGTTCAGTATGGGCAATCCATCCTTGCCCACATCCACAACCGTGAGGCCCCGGATTGGAAAATGCTTGGCGCACGCCAGTACACCATTGTCCTGCAGGCCCCGCATATAGGCAACAGCCTTTTCCGCAATGTTGACCTTGTTCTCTCCAAACGATCGTTCAAGCGAGTCATACCGTGTGCGGGTAACCCGGTCAGCAGGCGGGGCGAAGTTAATGTGGATGCCAAGCACCTTCATTTGCCGTGCAATTTCAGCGCCCAGGTCATAAACCAACTCCGGATCATGAATGGCGCCCAGTGTGAGCATACTGGGGAAGGTCATCGTGCTGTCAAGCGCGTTGCCCAATCCATTCGAGGCATATACGGCCATGAATGGCGGCACGGCAGAAATCCTGCCTGCTTCCTTTTTGAGCCGGGCAATCTGAACCGGTCCGCCATCTACAATTACCAGCCCCCCGATCCGATGACTTTTGATGTCGTTTTCTATTTCTTCGAGATAGCGGCTGTCCGTTTTGGCATAAACGGGAACCATGAATAGCTGTCCTATCTTCTCCTCTACGCCGAGGGTCTGGAAGACGCTGTCTACCCATTGATTCCTAGGACTTTGTGCAGGAAGGACTGAGGTAATTCCCAAAAGCAGGAGGGCGATTGTCAAAACTTTTTTCAGCATCCGACCGTTAGGTTTTGTAAATAAACGATTATAAGGCAATTTTACGTCTCCCGGAATCAAAAAATAAAGGTTAGCAACGTGCAAGATGAAAATCCCTTCGCTTTTTAGCAAGACGCCTCAGCACCGAAGATTTGGTTTCACGCCACGCTTCTATGATGAACAGGAATACGAACGCAGGGAAAGAGAGGAGCGTATCCGCAGGGAATTGCTGAGGCAGGAGGAACAGCGAAAGGACACCGCCGGGACGGAAGGCACGGATACCGGTGATTTATATCAACACCGCACCCGTATTGCCGGTTCGTTCAGATCCGCGCGCCGGTCAGGAAGCAGGCAGAGTAATACGTCTTCCCTCCTTATCCGGTTCATTCTGTTTACCTTTATGGGAATTTGGGTGATCGCTTACCTGCAATATGGGAACGTTGCCTTTTATGGCCTCTTCCTGATTATTCCGTTTTACCTGTTCCTCAGGAGAACCAATACAAACCGGAATAGCCAGTAGCCCAGAATCCCCGCATGGCCGATATCATCCAGTTGTTGCCTGACTCAATTGCCAATCAGATTGCAGCAGGGGAGGTAGTTCAGCGGCCGGCCTCGGCTGTCAAGGAATTGCTGGAGAATGCAGTGGATGCCGGAGCCACACACATTAAGCTGGTGATCAAGGAGGCGGGGAAAGTGCTGATCCAGGTGATCGATAACGGGTCAGGGATGTCGGAGACCGATGCGAGGATGAGCCTGGAGCGGCATGCCACCTCCAAGATCAGAAAGACTGAGGATTTGTTTACGCTCCGGACCATGGGTTTTCGCGGAGAGGCGCTTGCTTCCATTGCTGCGGTATCTCAAATGGAAATGAAGACACGGCCCGCAGAACGTGAGATCGGAACGATGATCGTTGTGGAAGGATCTGAGGTGAAGCGTCAGGAGCCCGTTGCCACGGAAAAAGGAACCAGCATCAGTGTCAAGAACTTATTTTATAACATACCGGCGCGCCGGAATTTCCTGAAATCAAACCCCGTCGAGACCCGGCACATTAACGAGGAGTTCCAACGGATCGCAATCGCGTATCCTGAAATTGCCTTTTCTTTTTATGTCAACGATGATATTGAGTATGACCTGCCTGAGGGCAAGTTAAGCCAGCGCATTGTGAATATTTTTGGCAAGTCCTATCAACAACAACTGGCACCCTGCAAGGAGGAGACTGATCTGGTGAGGCTTCATGGATATGTCGGACGACCCGAGGCTGCGAAAAAGACACGGGGCGAACAGTTCATATTCGTGAACCGGCGGTTTATAAGGAGTAATTATCTCAATCACGCGGTCATGGGTGCGTTTGAGGGCCTGATCCCTGAAGGAAGTTTTCCTTTTTATGTTCTGTTCATCGACATCGATCCCCGGCATATCGATGTGAATATTCATCCTACAAAGACAGAGATCAAATTTGATGACGACCGGTCAATTTATGGTGTAGTACTTGCTGCCGTGCGCCAGGCATTGGGTACGCATAACCTTTCGCCGGCTATCGATTTCAATGAAGATGTAAACATCATTACCAAACTTGAGCACGCCTCTTCCGACCAGACGCGGGAGATTTACTTTGATGAACGATTTCAAAACAACCTTCAGCGCAGCAACCTCCGGCATTGGGAAACGTTGCTGGAAACGGAACGAACATCTCCGTTGACACAGAAAACGCCGCATCCCGTCCATGAACTGCGTTTCGGAAGTGCCGTCAACCAGCCGGAATCTCAGGTTCCCGTTGCCGATAAATGGCTGGTGCAATTGAACCACCGGTATATAGTAAGACAGGTCCGATCGGGCTTAATGATTGTGGATCAGCAGGCGGCGCATGAACGCATTCTCTATGAAAAGAACCTGGAGCGGCTCGCCTTAAAATCCGGTGAAAGTCAGCAATCGCTTTTCCCCCAGACCGTTGAACTGACGCCAGCCGACTTTGCGCTGGCACTGGAGATGTCGCCGGAAATAACAGCACTGGGTTTCAGGTTTGAGGTCTTTGGCAGGCATTCGTTTGTCGTAAATGGTATTCCGGCACACGTTTCACCGGGAGGTGAAAAGGCATTGTTTGAAGGATTGGTTGAGCAGTTCAAGGCGAATCAGGCGGTGTTGTCACTGCCCATCGGCGAAAATCTGGCGCTTGCACTGGCCCGTCGGGCGGGGATCAAAAGCGGACAGGTGCTTCAAAAAGAGGAGATGTCAACAGTAGTGGATCAGTTAATGGCCTGCAAAACCCCTAATTTCACACCCGATGGTAAACCTACTTTTTTTATTTTTGAGTTTGGAAAAATCGAAAGTTACCTTAGCCGTCTCCAGCCCCGGACGATTTAATCAATCCCTATGTTTAGACTAACGCCCATTGTAAAGAACCTGATCATTATAAATGTCATTGTTTTCATCGGCCAGCAAATGTCGCCGGCCAAAGAATTTCTGTGCACGATTTCCGGTGTCCGGTATTCGGATATGATCGATGCGGTCACGGGCTACCTCTCCATGTGGAGTCATAAGTCGGATTGCTTCAAACCCTATCAATTATTTACCTACATGTTTGTTCATGGAGGGTTCTCGCACATTTTATTCAATATGTTGTCCCTGGCATTTATTGCCCCTACCCTTGAAACTCACTGGGGAGGAAAGCGGTTTCTTTCATTTTACCTGATTACCGGCATCGGTGCTGCAGTATTTAGTATTTTGGTAAACATTTTCTT
>DATBVZ010000676.1:0-11935 GCA_036515095.1 Cyclobacteriaceae bacterium
ACCATCAGGGGACTGATCAAATACAAGGAGCACGCCTGGAGTGATTCATCCGAACTGAAAATCATGCCTCGCGCAAAGATTTACTTAATAGACAACCTGAGAAATGTCAAGGTACAGGAAAGCATTTCCGATGGCAACGGAAATTTCTCAGTTGTTGTCCCTTATTTCAGTCAATACGTTGTCCGCGTCATAGGAGAAGAAGGTGGTGAAAACGTAGTTGTGCTGGAAATTCCGAAGCACCGAAAACACTTAAGCGCTCATGAAATTGTGATTATAAAGGACGTCTTCGAGTCAAATGAAAATCAGTTAAAATGAAACGATCAGGAAAAATCAAAAAGAAAGCACTACAGGTGTACAATGACCTGTTGAAAAAGCTTTATACGATGTTCGTTTTTTTTGCTGCCGTGCTGCCCGCTGAAGCTCAGGTGAAGCATCTGATTCAGGTCAAGACATTTGATGAGCAGCTTCAGCCAATGAATAATGTGGACGTTTCTATTAACGACCGGGACTATATTTCAACGGGCAACAAAGGAACGGTATTTACCGAATTAAGTGAACATGAACTTCCCATTAAAACGATTAAAATAAAAAATCAACAGTTCGAAGCTGCCGCGTGGAACTATAGCAAAAGCATACTGGAAATTGTAGTCCGCAAAAAAAATTATCATCTCGCACAAGTAACCGTTAAAAATCCGGACGAAGTGCCGCTCGCCAATCTCACTGTAACATTTGAGGGAAAGAAAACCACCACAGCAACTACGAATGCGGAGGGCAAGCTGGAAATCCCGCTGGCCCTGGAAGAAAAAATCGGCTCAGCCAGCCAGTTTGCCGTCAGCGGTCATGAGGTCATTGATCTCCTGTTGTCTGATCATGAAAACGTGCTGACCGTTGAGCGCATCAGGCCTGCTCCCTTCCATGAGGAGGTGCCCGTCGAATCGAATAAAACCGATTTAAATAACCCGGTGACACAGGAGAAGTATTTTAAGGACTTTACCCTTTCAAAACTGGATTCGATTCAGTCCCTTACCGTGTTCTATGCCATCTTTAAGAACTTCGCGATCAAAGACCTGAGCGAGGAGGTGAAGCGAAAGGTGGACAGCAAGTTTAACGAACTGGTGGCACAGTTGCAGGATTCCATACGGAATAATGAGGATGTATTTATGGGAAGGATTTCCGATTCGTCCTTTGTGAACGAAGACATTAAAAATCTCCTGAATCAGGCTGCGACGGAAAACCGGACGCTGAAGATCCAGCGTACCGACTTCGATGAAAAAATGAAAATCATCAGCACAAAGCTTGAAAGAGGAATTGTCAATCTCGATGCGGCAACACGGGCGACGCTCCTGTCTGATCTCATCGCCCTGGAAAAACTGTTAACGGAAAATGAAAGCCGTTTTTACAAAAACATGGGCGATTACCGGCAGATCATCAATGCGCTGAAAGAAAGGTATTTTGATTTTCAGTACCTCGAGGACAAGCTTTCCGAAAGCGAAGCCAGGCGACTGGAAGAGCAGCGTACCTTCAGGCAGCGGCTCATCGGAATATCCGTTGTCGTAATTGCCTTTGCCGTACTGACCATTCTGTTGTTTTCTTTCAGCAACCGGCTACGAAAGCAAAAGAAAGACCTTATGCTGGCCAACGCCGAGGTGAAGCGCGTCAACGAAAACCTTGAGGCTATTGTAAAGAATCGAACCAGGCTCCTTCAGGAAGCCAACCGCGAGCTCGATACTTTTCTCTACCGTGCATCGCACGATCTGCGTTCGCCGCTCTGTTCCATCATCGGGCTTTGCAACATTGCCATCCATCTGTCAGAAGGAGAACCCAAGGAACTGGTGCAGCGAGTGGCCCATACAACGAATGGAATGGACAAGCTTTTAAAAAAACTGAGCATCATCAGTGAGATCAACCAGCCCACCGGCTATTCGTCGATCACACTTCTCGATATAGCCGAAAATATAAGGCAAAAATTCAACGATGTAATCAGGGATGAAAATATTGAATTTGATATCGATTGCCCTGCGGATCTCGTTTTCTATTCGTACCCCAACCTCGTCGAAGCAGTCCTCACCAACCTGATTGAAAATGCGCTGTTTTATAGTGTGATGCGTGACCCTCGGAATGCCTGCGTAGAACTCAAGGCATCGATCAAGAATGATCGGATCGAGCTCTGTGTTCGTGATAATGGAATTGGCGTAGACTACGCCATCCGTCACCGACTGTTCGATATGTTCTTTAAGGGTCATGAAGATTCCAAAGGCAACGGACTTGGCTTGTATATCGTTCAGAAATCAGTGCAGACGCTTGAAGGTAACGTAACAGTTGAATCCGAACAGGGACATTATAGCCAATTTGTGGTCCAGCTCCCGTTGAATACAATACCCCTGGAGGAGAAACTGGTAGGTGCTTTGGCGTGAAACTTCCTGGCTTTTCTCCGAGTGACTGCTATTCATTCGCTTGTTAATAGCCATGGTAAGTGCCACCGGCTACTGAGCCTGTGTGCGCTACCAACTTTATAGTAAGAACATTGTCAGCCATAATATCGAGAGTCAGCAGGAATCGTATAATCAGCATCAATGAATTTTTGACCTTGTGCCCCGTTAAACTCAATTGTTTTAGACAACTTATTATCCAGATAAATATCAAATGCGCGGCCTTTATCTCGACCGAAATACGTGATACGTAAAACCTGTCCCTGCTTGTCTTCTATTTATTAAATCATCGCCGAACCGACCTTGGGCATGTCGCCAGAATCGTCGAGGACTTCAAAAGAAAACTTTACATACGGGATATTCAGCTCCCTTATTGCATGACCAATTTCCCGGTCTTGCTGAAATGAAAAAGCAGGAAAGACGATGACATCAGAAGGAGAAAGCCAGCGGCGAACATAAATGTGAAGGAAAGCGATAACACGTTCATTAGAGGGAAAATGATTACCGGAGATAAGAATTGACCCAGGAACCAGAATGTTGTGAGCTTTCCAATTTCTTTCCCTCTGATCGCAGGAGGAACAATTTTCATTACCCACATATTGGTATTAGGGATCATCATTCCCATCCCCAGCCCGGATAACATCATCGCGAGAAGAACCAAAAGATAGGTTTCTGAAAGAGAAATGCAAATATACCCTGCAGCCATCAGTAAGTATCCCGTGGAAAAAACGGAAAGAAAACTAAGCCGGCGCTTTATTCTCGAATAAGAAAAGGAAGAAAGGGCAGAGAAGGCGGTACTCATCGCGATAGCGGCTCCTGCCAGGGAATTCTTTTCTATCCCTATGGCCTTTAGGTGAAACGGTATCTGCACGGGTATTAAGAAGAAAATTATCCACATCATCATAGTATTGATGAACAACATCCATATGATCGGGGGGGCCTTGACCTGCTGGTTAGGCTGATTTCTTTTCTCCGCCGCCGCCGGCTCATGGAGAAATACGATACTGAAAGGAAGGACAACCAGGGAAAACAAATAAATTAGGAAGGGGTATCGCCATCCAAAGTCTGCAAGTATCCCGCCCAGGCCGATAAACAGAATTCCACCCAGAGACATGAATGCAATCTGGAGGCCAACAAATTTCTGACGTTCCATTCCGTCGAAGTAGTCGGCGATAAGTGTAATGACTATTGTCATTGACATGCCTACGGACATGCCCAGCACTGCCCTTGAAAACAAAATGGTATAAAGGTTATTCAGAAGATACCCTGCCGCTCCTGATGCTGCATAGAGCAAAAGGGAGAACCACAGTATCCTCAACCTTCCATGACGATCAATCAGGCGTCCGGTGATGGGAGAAACAACGGCAATCATCAAGGCAGGTATGGTCAATACTAATTTCACAAGAAGGTCTGCATGTTGTACCGCTGAGAATTCCACGGTCATCTGGGGTATCGCAGGAGAAATGGTAATCACAGACATGATGGTCAAACTACTGACAAAAAGGAGGGTAAGCTTCAATTTCCAGTTTTTGTTCTCCATGGTCGTTACCCCGGCGCGTAAGTAATTCAATTTGTCCAGTTCAGTTATTGTGTTCTTATTTCAGCCTGACATCAATGATCAGTTGATGGGTTGAAAAGTGGAATTGGTGCCCCACATTTTTTAGTCATCAGGAGTCTTTTGTTGTTTCGGATCCTGCGGCGGTGGAGGGAGTTTAAATACCTTGGGTTGCGGGTTAACGGGCTCCAGCTTCCGGTTTTCAAACGCCGGATGATCTGCCGGAATAAATGTTGACCGGAACCCGAAATAGGTCATAGGCATAGGAGGATTTGGATCCCCGTTTGGTTTCCGGACATCACCGCGATAAGGATTTAAATATTCCCAAACGATTTGGCCCTCTTTGGTAACCTCAAAATACCTGCCCCTGGCTCCTTCGTTAACAAAAGTATTGCCGTCATTCATTCGATGCGCACCGGAAATGAAACTGCTAAAAAAAGAAACGGTATCCGGTGCAATGTACGTCCAGACCGGGTTTTCCGGCCCAAAGGCCTTACCATTTTCTATGAGATAGTGCCCTTTCTCATCTGCAGGAGGGACTATTTCATGAACGGCAGAGTAATTCAGGCTGTCCCTGTTGGGGATATCATTATTGAATACTGTCAGGTTGCCTTCACCTGGCTTTCCCTTGTCAATCCAGCGAATATCATGCTGTCGAAATAATTTACGGTCAGTAGAGTCTCCCCGACGATAGTTTTCCGGATTCCCCCACCGATAAAGAAAATCTCCTCCCTTTCCCCAGCGACCGCCCGAATGACCGGCAGCCTCTTTGGTTGTTGTGCTATGATCTATGATAAAGATTTCACTTAAATCAGGTGAGCAAAAAGCAATCTGGTCAAGGTCAGTGTTATATTTGATCGCATTGACATGGTAAACATCGGATCCTAAATTTTCTGGTGTCTGATTTCTCCATCCTCTTCCCAGTTTTTTCAAAATATCCATGCTGTCCTGCGTTATGGGTGGGGGTAAGGAATCTCCAAGATTAAAGTCCAGTAATTCAGGGTGGTCTGCAGGGTTTCCATAGTTGGCCTTTCTCGCGTCATAATCCTGGATCAAATGATCCCAGATATGCCATTCCCACACGATTTTACCTCCGCGGTCCCCTTCAGGTATGATTTCAACAATCTTGTCAGGCCAAAGACCTGCTCTTGGGGTTAATTCAGGTTTTCTCCCCGCTGCCAGGACCTCTTCCGGAGTCTTGGCTTCCCATGCAATTGCAAGAATATTTCCGCCGGGCATAATGGTGAAATCATGATGCGCGTGAGACTCTTCGTTTGCATATTCAAAATCCCACAATATTTTACCTTCCCACGATATTTTCTGGATTCTTCCGCTTTCACCACCTCCCGCAAATACAGGAAAATCCGGGTCTGCCGCATTTTGAACAAGGGAGCCGTCCTCACAGAGATAGGCACCCAACACAGGATAATTTCCTTTCCATTCGTGGACCACTTCACCTTTCCGGTTGATCAGATACATCGAAGCAGAATTTGGTACGGCAAACATGATGTAACCCTCGGTAAGACCTTCGGTGTTGATTGTTAAACCGCGCGGAATTCTATGTCCGAACATATTCCTGTCTTCTCCGGCAGTTGATTTGGCATTTGGAGCGCCGGTTTTATCGACCTCGCAGGAGGAGGACACTATAAACAATAAGCATCCCAATAGTAGCTGGGGGAGGTGTGTATTATTCATGGGGGGTTGGATTTGAGGCTAATAAACTTAGTTAATTAATCCTTATGAGAATAATTATTTTGTTGATACTTGTACGCGGAGAAAAAATAAATATTAACTTCCTGATCGTTCCACTACCCCAGACCTTAAACACCACCAAAATGTCAATCAAAATTATTGGCGCCGGATTACCCCGGACCGGCACAAATACCCTTAAAGAATCCCTTGAAAAGCTGGGTTATACGAAAACGTATCATATGAAGGAGCTTCTGGTACATCCGAAAAATCTTCATTATTGGTTAAGGCTGAAAGAGACTGGCACTACTGACTGGGATGAACTCTATAATGGCTTCCAGGCAACGGTGGACTTTCCCGGCTACCCCTGGTATAAGGAACACATGAAACGGTACCCGGATGCAAGAGTAATTTTAACGGTAAGGCCTTTTGAAAATTGGTATACAAGTATTTACAGCACCATCTGGCAGGCGGGACCGCAGACGATCGGGCAGAAAATAGTGATGATGGCAAAACTGCTGATGAATCCCCGGCTGCGGTCAGTGATCAAGTGTGTGAAATTTGCGAAAGGGACAATTTTCGGCGTTCACCTCCAGGGTAAATTTGCTGATAAAGCATTCGCCGAAAAAGTATTTAATAAGCACATTGAAGATGTTAAAGCATATGTTCCCGCTGAGAAATTGCTCGTTTACGACGTCAGTGAAGGTTGGGGTCCCCTTTGTAACTTTTTGGGCGTACCACAACCCAATGAACCACTTCCTCATCTAAATAAAAAGGAGAATTTCAAAGGCATGTTAGTTGAGCTCATGAAGGGCAATATGGTTTAGTTAAGACTTAAAGCCGATATTGATTTAAGTCGCATTTTGATTAGGTTGCGGAATAGTTGAGTTTCCATAGGAACAAAAATGTTTGTAGAAAAATGGTAGCCCTGGACGCTGTGTCCTGTTTCGGGGCGCCATCCACACTTATAATAGTAGGCGCATCGAAGAAATAATTCCGATGCCAAATTGTAAGATTACCCTTTCATTTCTATTTGTCATCTCACGGTTCAATTCAGCTTCAATTTCTGTTCGGAAATCTGAGATTTAAAAAAAGATTTCAGCAGGTTTGTCCAGATTGGATTTACCAGGTTGTCGTCCTTAAAAACACAACTATGGACATAAAGCACAACTTTAGAATTGAAGCTTCCCCCAAAAAGGTTTACGAAGCCATTACAACGCAGCAGGGGATCCACGGCTGGTGGGCAAAAGATGCAGATGTTATGCAAAACGTGGGGCAAGTATCTAAAATGCGATTTGCAAAGGAAGCTGGCCCGGTAGAGATGCAATTCCGGATCGATTCTCTTCAGCCGCCTAACAAAGTACAATGGACATGCGTGTCATGCCCCAATCCGGCATGGACCGGAACAAAGATCTCTTTTGATATCACGGAGACGGCCAATGGATGCGATTTCACATTTATACATGGCGGATGGGATCCCAAATGGAGGGACCAGCTTCCATATCAGCAAACAAAGGAAGGATGGCAACATTTTATGCAAAGTATTAAGGCATACTGCGAAACGGGTAATGGCCAACCCTGGTAGAACGTTGAGAAGGAGTTGTCCTGCCAGAGCGACTCCTTCTACATTTGACATTCAAGTATCCGCTTATTCAGGAATTGTTGTTCCTTCTCCGATGAAGTCAGTGACTTTGCGTGGATAAGGTACCCCCCGGCTTTTTCGTAGTCCTTTATTTTCAGATTAAAGATCCCGAGCGTAGCGTACAGAAAATAATACGTTTCAAGTTCTTTATCGCTGATCAGTTCTTCCAGGGCATGAATTGCTTTTGGTATACCTTCCAGCTGGCTTGAAATGATTGCCATATTAAGCTTGATGATTGGATTTTTCTTGAGCCCATACAACAATTCGTACTGGTCATAAATGCTTTGCCAGTTGGTTTCTTTGAAATCTTTCGCCATGCAATGTTCTGCTGCTATGCCTGCTTCGAGATGATATTCCGAAAGACGATCGCCTTTTGATGCCTCGCGCAGATAATTAAAACCTTTAGAGATAAGCTCCTGGTTCCATAATGACCTGTCCTGATCCTCAAAAATTACAATTGCACCCTCTCTGTCCAAACGTGCATCTAATCGCGCGGCATGAAAACACATCAAAGCCAGTAATGCATAGAACTCTGCCCTTCCATCAAAATGTTGAGTGAGCAAAAAGGTTAAACGAATGGCTTCAAGGCACAAATCCTTCCGAATAAACATCTGAGGGTGCGATGAATTATACCCTTCATTAAATAGAAGATAAAGGGAAAGACAAACTCCTTTCAACCTTAGCTCAAGCTTATTGCCTGATGGTATATCAAACGGGATTTCGTCCGATCTGATTTTTGCCTTCGCTCTGTATAAACGTTTGGTAATCGTCTCTTCATTGGACATCAGGGCTTGAGCAATTTCTTTGATACTAAAACCGCCGAGAATTTTTAAAGTAAGGGCGATCTGGGACTCCATTGGCAGGGAGGGATGACAGCAGGTGAAGATCATCCGGAGCTGACTATCCTGTATTTCACTGTCAAGGAAGATCTCGCTTGCTTCATCATAATTAGAATCCGCCGCATAAAGGTCTTTACGATGAGACTGAACCGTCTTCAGTTGCTTTACCACATTCAGGGATTTTCTTTTGGCAACCTGTGTAAGCCATGCCGCCGGGTTATCGGGAATTTTGCCCGGCGCCCAGTTATCTAAAGCAGCCAATAAAGTTTCCTGAACAATATCTTCAGCGAGATCAATATTTGAGGGCCCGAAAATCCTGGTGAGCACAGCAACAAGTTTTCCAGCTTCATTTCTAAAGAGGTGCTCGACTAATGAATCTACAGATTGCTGCCGGCCCACAACACTAATGCATTAATGGCTGTACCAATGGCCGAACCTCGATCTGGTAAAGACCAAGGTGCGGGGAGCTAAGAGCGATTGTATCTGCTTCATTCTGATCCTTTGCTCTTATCACAAAATATCCGGCAATCATTTCTTTTGGTTCCAGGAACGGGCCATCGGTCATAACATTGTCTTTATTTTTCATGAACGATCCTTTATTTTGCAAACGCTGACCTGCAACATACTGGTCACCCAGCTTCTGAACCCAGGCCTTATACTTAAGAAGCAACTGTTGCATCTCATCAGGGGAAAGGGTCGACATCCCGTCGCCTTTAAGAATTAATAAGAATTCCTGCATATTCAATGATTAAGTTCTATTAACGACAACAGATCAAGATAAAACCGGACAATCAAACAAAAAAAGATTTTAGGCCGATAACGATTATCGGGAATGCAACCGTTCACGTTATAAATATTCGTGGACTACTCGCCCCAATAGAACTATTGCCATTTGGCTTCGTTTCCAGGTATTTCCGAAAATCTAATCCCGCAGACAAAATTCTTTCGGTTCTCTAACTGATTCGCCACATGCTCAGCCGCTTGGTCCAAAAATTGCCACTCATGACGTACGAACTCATACGCCAATTTATTGCGGAGCCTCCTATTTGGACTGGAACATCAATTTCTTGTGATGCAATTGACCTGGTCTGGTAACACATTGAAATGGAGCTTGTATCCGCTAACAAAAATCATGCTTATGCGGTAACGAATCTCATAGTACGGCGGCCATTCTATCGTCATATTTGACTCGAAATCGCAAAATCCTTGCAACGGTGAAAAAAGTTCTGACGATATGGTTAAGTCTCTTCTATGCATCTTTTAACGCAGGACTAGCTGTCCAGTATCACTTCTGTGGCGAGGTATTTGACAACTTGACTTTTTTTGCGAAACCGTCGAACTGCTGCGAAGATGGCGTTTCATGTTGCCATAACAGCGCGTACGAATTCTCCGTCAGCGATACTTATGACTACGTAAGGGCATTTGCCTTCAGTGCAATTCCGGATTCATTTCTTGTTCAACAGAGCCCCGGTTTTAGCATATCGCTACGCCATCAGATGAATATGCCTGTTATGGCAATTGTAAGTGGCCCGTTGATTTCTAAAAAGTGCCCTCTCTACATCATAAAGCGGGTCATTCTTATTTAATGGTTTCGCATGGTCAGACCAATTGCGGTCTGTTTTACATCCTTCCGGAGGATTACTATTTCAAATACCCGTATTTAGAATTTAAGAATCATGAAAACGAATAAACTAATCTTAGCCGTCGTATTTTCCTTATTTGGATTTTTCGCCATGGCACAAAGTAACATCGAACGGCCTATTTCGAAAGATGTTCAGAAGATCGCTAACAAAAAGGCGTTAACAGCAGAAAGGCTGCTGCACGTTACGTCCGTTGGTTTTCCTGTGTGGACAATAACCAAGGGAGTACAATTGACCAGTAGTCGGTTAACGGTAGCTCCTGTTCCGGGTAATGTGATGTCAACCGGATATCCTTTGTGGATTATCTCTAAAGGTGTTCACAAGTTAGGGCGGCCTGCCATTAAACCCAAATCGGTTATGCCACTTAACCCGGCTATCGTACGTTTGTAATTCAAACTGTCTGTGAGTCCACTCAGGGAAAATTGATCTTCCGGGTAGATATGTGTCAATCCACTTGGAAAGATCTCATGAAATCAATTTTTCTGTTGATGGCAAGGTTCAATCCGGTGGTATTTATACCTTGACTCAAACCATATGGTTTGTAGGATTAATCTCCTTTATGCATATAGTCTAAGCATTAAATTTCATCATCCATGCAAGTCTTGTTTTATAGTACCCACAAGTTTGAGAAAGAGTACCTCAAAGAATTTATTTGCGACCAGAAGTTGTTGCTATTGGAAACGCGACTCACGTTGGAAACGGCAAGGTTAGCACAAGGGAGCCAGGCCGTTTCCATTTTTGTCAATGACGATGCCTCCGCACCGGTCCTCCAAAAATTGAGTGAAGCAGGTATAAAGTATCTGGCCCTTCGATCAGCAGGATTTAATCATGTTGATTTGAATAAAGCCGCTGCTCTCGGGATGAGGGTGGGTCGTGTACCTGAATATTCACCGGCTGCTATTGCAGAGCATACAGTTGCATTGATGCTTGCTCTAAACCGTAAGCTAGTGAGAGCGAGTAACCGCGTTCGCGATCTGAACTTCTCTCTTGATGGTCTAACAGGCTTTGACATGGCGGGTAAAACAGTTGGTGTCATTGGTACCGGCAAGATCGGAAGTGTAGTGGTGCGTATTCTCAACGGATTTGATTGTAAGATACTGGCATTCGATCCCCATCAAAATGAAGAATTGAAAGTGAGATATAACGTGAATTACACGGATTGCATGAGACTGTGCGAGCAGTCGGATATTATCACCCTGCATCTGCCGCTGACAAAGCAATCAAGATATATTATCAGTAAGGCCTGCATCGATAGTATGAAACCGGGCGCGATGCTGATAAACACCAGCAGAGGCGGCCTGGTTAATACTAAGGAGGTAATTGACGCATTGAAAACCGGAAAGATAGGGTACTTTGGAATGGATGTCTATGAGGAAGAAGAGGGGCTTTTCTTCGAAGATCATTCTGATGACATCCTTCAGGATGATGTTATCGCACGGTTAATGACGTTTCAAAACGTGATCATTACCAGTCACCAGGCGTTTCTAACCCGGGAAGCACTTGTGAAGATTGCAGAAACTACGCGCTACAATTTGGAGTGTTGGGAAAAAGGTGTGGCTTCGGAGAATGAATTAAGGATCTGAAAGCAAATTGGATGCAATTTATTCATGAAATTTAGAAGCACTCGAATTCCTGGATAACCGTTGGGAAGTTCCTTTTCGAAGGATGGTATAACTTGTTTGGTAAGGATCATTTCAGGTTCGTCGGCCTTTTCCGGCCATTCCAAATTCTTACAATCATTCCTCGTTTTTTGCCCGGACACGGTCTTTAGATCAACCTCAGTTTTTAAAAATGCCGAAGTATCGGTATTCCGGCACGCAGGCATGGAATGCACCATGCTTTGAGGTCATGGATCCGTTTGGGAATAAACTGTTAATCACAGAGGTAGGAAAGAAATGACAACAGGAATCGTCCTTAATTCAACAATCACTTGCCCCCAATGCGGCCATCAAAAGGAGGAGGCGATGCCCATCGATGCCTGTCAGTATTTTTACGACTGTGATAACTGTCATGCAATTCTAAAACCAAAAGTGGGTGATTGTTGTGTGTTTTGTTCTTATGGGACAGTTAAATGTCCTCCGATGCAGAAGGGTGTTTCATGTGGCCGGTTTTTCTGTGACTGAATTAACGTAGCCTCAAAG